>NZ_JAZGVT010000075.1:0-255631 GCF_036440755.1 Methylobacter sp. Wu8
TAATTTAGGCAATTACCATGAAGAGCATGAAGACTTAAACCTTTCATGCCGCTTCATGTCCTTCATGGTTAAAAAATGAAAAATAAAACTTGCTCAAGTTATTTCATGCACGTTCCTAAATTAAGCTTTGTAGGAGCCGATAAGGCCGGCCCGGAGAGCGAAAACCAGGGACGGTTTCGTAGCGGAAAGTAACTCGCCTTCGGCTGAGAGAACCCGATTCAAATAACCGTCGCGTTAGCGACGCTTTTCCTCAACCAATAAAGACTGCGTAACATCAGTTAATAAAGTTCGCGGGTATAAATAAAATTATTGTTGCCTCTGAAAATACCAAAAGTGCCGCGGGCGCTTGGGTTATCGTCGAACAGGTCGCCATCATCGCCCTGATCCAAACCATCCCAATTAAATTTCAGCCAAGCCGGAGTAGAGGTAATGACCACATCGGCGAAACCGCCGTGCGTCACGCCGGGAGCGCTTAGAGTAAAACCCGCATCACCGGATACCAAGGGGTTGTTCAACGTAGCCGCCGTCGTCCCGCTATTGGCGAGGTTAAGCGTCAAGCCGTTTCCTACCGTAGGAGCGGTTAGCGCGGTGCAGCTGTCCGCTGTATTCACAACCCAAGCACCGCCATTCCAATATTCAGCCGTCAACGGCATAGGCAGGGCCAGCAATTCGGAGCCGGCGGCATTTTGCAGACTGAGACGGCCGAAACGGATATTTAACGGACTCCCGGTAAATTCTTTGTAAGTAAAAACACTGCCGCCGGCAGCTTCAGGGTTCATATCGGCGTCCTTGACCTTGGGTACTGTCGACACATCGTTATCATTGACCGTCAGGCCAACATTCAAGGACTCGAAAGAACCCCATGTAGCATCGGCAACGTTAGCCCCTGGCCGCATGAACGTACCGTTTACGCTCGTCAGCGTGTAGACGCCGGAAGCCCAGCCGCCATTAGTGGAAAAAGTAAGGCGCGAAGACAAATTCGTCCCATCGTCGCCATTCTCGGCGCCGAAAGCGATCGTACCGGGCGCGTAAGCTCCGGCGTAATTCTGCGTCACGCCATTCGCCGCGTTTTCGGCTTGAGCCACAATGGCTGTGGACAGCGGAATAGGCTGCCCCATGTAGGTATGTTCCTCATCCGTACAAGCATTATCTACCGCAGCAGAGACCCTAAAATGATCGGGCACGAAACGGCCAAACGCTCCCGCTGCGGATGATCCGAACTGGCAGGAATATCGGCTGTTAGACAACGTATTGCTAAAAGATGACGTGCATTCCCCTTTTACTGAGTCCACCTCGGCAAAGGTATCGTCATAAACTGCGTACTGAGCAAGACTGAAATTCCCCACCTCGGAATAGGTCAGGCTGCCTGCCCTGGCAACGCCATTCTCGGCGGCTTCAAATGCAGTAGAACCAAGAACACCGGCATGAGCTAATGTTGTCGTGGTCATTCCCGTGTTAAGGTTCAGCTTGGGTATACCGGTATAATGGGTGGTCGTGGTTGAACCGTATAGCGCTGTCGCGTCCAACCAGAAGGTATCCGATCCCGCCCGAAACACAGGAGCGCCGCTGCTGCCTGTCTGCGTGGCGTTACTCGCCAATGAAAAACCCTGGGGCCGGATCGCAAAGTTGTCCGACGAGCATGAATACACGGGGCCGGAAGTCGTTAAGCGCACCTTAACATTAGGCGCGGCATTGTTGTAGGTAAAACTGAATGTCTTGCGCTGATTACCACTGAAGCTGAAACTGCCGCCGGTCACTGTCACCGGCGATAATACGGAGGCCGGACTGGAACATGTGCCGCTGCTAAGATCCACCAGTTCTATAGCGGTCAATGTCTGGCTGGAAGAACTCCTGGACAATACATCCAGACTGAAAGCCGTATTCGCCATCTTGGTATAAATCGGCGTAGTCGCGGCGGCTCCGACCTCGATCGCGTCAAATCTGCAAGTGGCGAAGGTCAAAGCGCAGGTTTCCGTCGCGCCGTTGAAACACTGCGTCGCGTTACTCGCAGTCGGCGAAGTTCCGGTTGCGCCCAGAGTATCCGAGCGCGAAGTGCCGTCTGTCAAAGTGACCGTCGTTTGACCGCCGCTGAAAGTAATTGGCGATGTGGGTGACCATGTCCCCCCCGTCGTGGTCAGCGTGGTCGTCACGCTGCCCATATAAAGCGCATCGCAATTCGCATTGGCGCAAGCCTTGATTACCACAGTCGCAGCATTGGCCGTACAGGCCGTTCCCCCATGTTCGATTTGAATATGGTGAAGGACCGGGCTGGCAAGCCCCTGAACGGTACAAACTTTCAGCGAATCAATTTCGTGTATGTTGTTTGCGCCGCCGGTGGAGCCGGTAAAGGACAAATTCCAATAAGAAGGGACCGCATTCTGGCTATACCCAGGGTCCTTGACATCGAAAGCCGTGCAACCGCCGGTTATCCCCGGCGGGCAGCCTATCAGGGGCGTATAGGCCGTGCCTCCGCCGGTGGTGTCGCGCTCCACTGAAGTCCAGGCGTGAACACCGTCCGTGTGATCGACAACGACCCGGTAGCGATGAGGAGGACTCGCATCATTGTTGTCGTCAAGCTCAGGACTCAGCGTACCGGTTCCCAGCAGGTAACGATAACCCGACATGCCAGAACCGGAGCCGCGCACGGCTATTGCTTGTGAGATTCCTGTCGCATAGCCACCGAAGCGGCCCTCGGTATTGGTCGAATAGTTGCCGAATTCGTCTAGCGCAATTCCGAGCCAGCCGCCTGCGAATCCGGGACAACCGCCGACCGTCGTACAATCGGAACCTGGGTTGCTTTTTTGGGCATAGCCGAGAGATCCTCCGAAAGCGCCGGCCTCGGGCGCCACGGAGGCATCGGACAGAACCACGGCAACGCCGTCGCCGCCGTTCCCGCCATAAGCGAAGAAATCGAATTCTAAAGTAATCTTGTTGCCCGCTCCCGGGAACAATCTTTGCAGCGTTGCCCAAGTGGCGGCAGTGCCTGAAGCATTGGTCAGCCGCAGCCGGTTACCGTAAATGACTGGGTTTCCAAAAGTCCCGCTTTGGTAGCCGACTGACCAATTGCTTCCAGGAGAAGAGCCGTTCGCGCCGGTAAACGTATCGTTAAAGCAGTTGTTGGTGGAAATTTCGCCGACGGCAAATTCACCAAAAACGGTAATGCCGGTAGCCTGCGTGGAGTAAGCGTTCTTGGTGCCGACGGTCTTTGTCGACCAGATACCCGCGTTCTTTTGCGCGACGATAAAACTGCCGGTGTTGGCTCCCGTATCGACTTCGGTAGCCGTGCATGAAGCGGAGTTGGCGCAAAACCGGAAAGTCGCGGAATAACCGGTCGTGGTTAATGTCCCTGCCGTTAATGTCCAGTAGTGGTTTGCGCTTTTTGTCTCGTCGATACCGGAAGCTCCGGCCAGGGTATCGGGATGATCGTAAGCATCGGCGCGCCCGGACAGAGTACCGGCGACGCTGACAGCGATATTTACCGTGACCGGGGAGTAACCGATACTGTCGCCGACATGGTAGATACAAGCGCTGTTTCCGGCCGGGAATGTCAGCTTCAGGTTGCCGACAACGTAGCCGCTGGTGCGGGTCAGACTGCCGTTTCCTCCGCCGGATGTACAATTTCCAGCCAAGGTTAAGGTGTTCGTGCCTGTAGTCAGCGTGTTTGCATCGAGCGCCAGCGTGCCGCTCAGCGTGGTGGTAACCGAACTGCCGCCGAGAGTGACGCCGTTGGTGTTATTGACCGTCAGATTATTCAGCGCCGTGACGTTGGCGGGTACGGTTACGCCGGTCGAACTGCCGCCGAAAGACAGGCTGGAAGACGACGTCGCCGACAAATTAGCCGGCGTGCCGGCAATCGACGGGCCATTGAGCGTCAATGTGTGCGCCCCGACAGAGAATGTTCCGCTGGTTAACGTCAATGTACCGGAAACCGTAACGTCATTATTCAGCGTAAGACCTGCGGCGTTGTTTAATGTCAGGTTGTTGAAGCCGGTAGCGCCGGTCAGCGACTGCGCCGAGCTGCCCGAAAATATCCAAGCCCCGGTACCCGCAGTCAATGTGCCGCTGTTACTGAAATTGCCGGTCAGCGTAGTCGTGGCGCTGCCCGCGGAATAGCTGCCGGTGTTGGTGAAGCTGCTTCCGAAAGTAACAGCGCCGCTGCCGCCGGAATAGGTGCCCGCATTGCTGAGCGCACCGCTGAGGGTGATGGCGTTGCTGCCGGTATTGGTCAGGGTGCCGCCGGAATTGATGGTCAACGTAGTCAGCGTAGGCGTGTTGACATTCAGCGTCACGTTATGGGTGTTTGCGATGGTCACACTGTCGCCGGCCAGTGGAATACCGCTACGGCATTGCGTCCAGGTTGATGGCGCATTCCAGTTGCCGGTAGCTTGGCTGGTGCAATTGACAGGAGCGAGCTCCCTGATCCGCAAAATCACCGATGCGCCTGTTGGGCTAGTTGTATTCGCGGATCCACCGGATCCAGTCATCGTATAAACGGGAGCGGCAGTGGCGGTTCCGCCGGTCACGGAATGCTCCGAGACGACGAGCGCCATATCGTCTCCGGTACTACTGTTGGTATCGTTTCTCTCGGTAGTAGCTCCGAAAGTTGCGCCCGCGGCGGAAATGGATTCAGTCCAGCTGTTGATCCTATTCCCGTTCACCGAGCTTCCTACAATCAACACGTCCCCGGAAGTAATCCCCGGATTAGCTGCACCGGTGACAGACCATGAAGTTCCAGCCGTATTATCGCTCCCGTTCGTGGCGGCATAACTCCAGGTCGCACCGGAGGCTTTGGTATACCGAAACATCCGCGCCATCGAACTGTTGGCGGAACTGAGCGTTACCGAGAGATTGCCGGACTCGGAACCGAGCGCTTCTTTGACAAAAACGGTGTTGTAGACTGTCCCTCTATCGCCACCCGCTGAACCAAGTCCGCCCGATCCTTGGCCGTTTGCAACCAATGTCCAGCCGGACGGCGTTGCCGGACCATTGGTGGGATACTTATTGCCGACGACCAGCACCAGCAAATGACCGGCTGCGATGCCGCTTGGATACGAAACCGATAGCGATGTACTGCCGGTAGCGGCGCTGCCGCTAGCACCATACGCAACCGCAGCCATTGCCGCATTTTGAGACGATAAAAAAATTGCCATTGCAACAAGAATAAGCACGCATCTTCTTGCAACGGATATAACGCTGTAGTTTTGCAGAAAACGGAACACACTGAAACAGACTCTATTTTTCCAGATCATCATGCTATGCATTTTTTACTCTCTCGCTTGTTCCGGCTTCGTCAATTGTGCTTTGTCATTTCGAGTTCGCGATCGATGCAGTTCGCTCCCCCCGCGTACCTTGTTATTTTACCTGCGATGCGGTCAAGCCGCCCCCTCCCGGCAATCATTTTGATACGGTTGCGGTTAATCGACGTTCAACGCGGTAGTTTCCGACACCGGCGTTAGCCCCTGTGGCGGTAATTTGGTACACATTGAAAGCAGTTGCGCCTTCAGTCCATGGCGTCAGCGCACACGCCACTGTCACGGTATAATTAACCGTGCTTTGAGGAGTCGTTGCGGTCATCGGCACTGTCAATGGCAGGGTGAATTGGCTGAGCGCCGCACAACTGGTGTTTTGAATAGCCTGATAAACGCCCCACTCAATCCCTGTGCGGGCCGCCTGATAGGCCATCGCTCCTTCTTCATCCAGTGCGCTGCTGTGGTGTTGCATCGTAGACACCCGGCCAACCAGAACGGCGATACCGCCTAAGACTACAATGAGGAAAATCGCCATGACCAGACTGAATCCGCGCTGTTTCATATTACGGCACATTTTGGACATGAACCTGATGCAGTAAGGTCACATTGTCTAGCGGATCGGAATTATTGGATAGCGTGAGGCTGATGGTAACCAAACCTGAACGTTGGGCGGACCCAGGCGCATAAGTAAAGCTGCATGCCGTCACCCCCGATGCCAATAATGCGTTGCTTCCCCCGACCGGCACTTGCGCGGCCGGCGGCGCAATGGGAAATCCTGCGTAACGGATGAGCCTGCCTGTCGTTAAATCGCAAAGGTAGCGTACTTGTTCATGGACAATCTGGAAGCGCTGCGCGGGCGATTCGTGCGGCAGCGGATTGGTTGAAGTAATTGACACATTGGCAACCGTTCCGGTAACCGAAGCGGCGCGGCGGACATGTGTGCTCAGCGTATTACCCTCGTAGGCGTCCGCTCCGGGATCGCCCAGGTTAGACACCACAATCTGGTCTCCGGCTGCGATAGTTACGGGGGGCCCCAGTACATCGAAGCTGGTGTCGGCAGCGATAAAATCGAGAATATCCCCCGCCCCCGCATCAAGCGCGGCACGATAACGACCACCGCCGGTAGTCGCCAAAAAATCAAGGTAGCGGCTGTTGCCGGAAATATTTATTCTTACGCTGTTCGGCAACGCCAGACGTATATCGCGCGCCATGCGCCGTAAAGCGGTATCCGCCGTATCGGACAGGTCGGCGCGGTTGAGCGTATCAAAATAGCCTTCTAAGGGCCTGACAAAGCCGGCTGCCAATACACCGATTATTCCGGTAATCACTATCACCATGACGGCTTCAATTAGGGTGAAGCCGGATTGGCTGCGGTTGCGGGATAGCATCACATCGACTCCTGCGGCGTATAGCGGGTGCGGTAACTTTCCAACACCACGGTTGTATCGAGGGGACCGGTGACAGTGACGGTGATGTGCAAGGCCGCGCCGCTGGCGAGTGCGATGCTGCTGTCGACAGGTCCCAAATCGCTGGCAGCGACGGCCACACTGGCCGTGTATCCATCCAGCTCTGGAATTATCGCGTCGGTGATGTCGCGAATGCTCGCTACCGGACAGCCGGGGGTTGCCATGCAGTAACCGTTGTAATCATTGACATTATCGAAGGGGGTGAGGCCGCTACGTGTCTCGCCGGGTTCCGGCGCAGTGTTGTTCTCTGACAACGCGGCGCATTCAGTATAATTGCTTGCCGTCTCGATATTGGCGTCGTCCGGGTCACACCAGGTAAACGGCATCAGTTCGATTTCTTCCAGCAACGCTTCCGCAATGGCCAGCGCTTGCTTTTTAGCCACCGGGTCGGCTGAATGCTGTACGTTGTAATTGATCGAAGCAATAACCCCCGCCATCGCCACGCCGACGATGACCATGAATATAACCAATTCTATCAGCGATAAGCCTTGTTGACGGTTAAACACAGTTTTCGACTCCCTGATGCACATAGCCCGTTTCGGGCTCCAGGCAAACATAGCGAACCACATCACCGCCGGATATGGTAAAAATTCTGACGGATGTCATCGGTACCGATAACATCGGTGCTGCCACGTCCAGAAACGGCTGCCCTAGTCCATTGAAAGTCACGTTGCCGGGATTAGTCAAGTCTTCGGGATTGCTCACGCCGCCGGAATAAGCGACGTTAACGCCGGTCAACGCCGGGTAGTTTTCGCCGCCGACAGTCACTTCGCAAGCGTCGCCCACGTTGACCGTTACCGCGCTTCGTTGCGCAATCGCCAGCTTCTGAGCCATTCTAATGGAGGCTTTGACGGTCTCAACGCAACCGGCGGCCGAATGACTCGTAAAATTAATCCGGGACGAGGCATAGGCCGACAATATACCCATGATAACCATGATCACGATCAATTCTATCAGCGAAAAGCCGTTGCATCGCTTACTCATGGGACACCGATTCAAACAGTTTTTGTACCGGTTTTGACTGCGGCCGTTTACCCATCAGTATCTTGGCTTGCTCGATCGCTTTGGCGTGCTCCCCGACAAAATCCAGGCAATGCACGTATTCGATTTGAGCCTCATCCGAATTCGGTTGCCGGCTTTTGACGTAATTGATCCAGGCCATGATGTCCTGATGTGAAGCCGGTTGTTTAAGCATGCTTCCGTATTGGCGATGCAGAGCGATTTTCTCCAGCAAACTATTGACTTCAAGCGGGTTAACTTCAAATCCTTGGCTAAAAACGGCGTTACCCTTATCCAGCAGCTCTGGCCTGTTCTGGGCAACGCCCTGATCCCGCCAAATGATGCCCTCTTTCCAGTAGTAACTAGCAGTTAGCGGCTGCAAAGTCCGCGCAACGCCACTCCAAAACAAGGCGTGCTGCGCGTCTCCGATCAGCAATCGGTACGAACTGTAATTGGCTGCACCCAAGGCAAGAGCGGGCAAGCTCAACCATGCCACCAGACCGATCGCCAGTGCGTTACCGATAAAACCGGAACGCAAACCTAAAAAATGTTGCGCCGATATTTTCGGCAACTGCCAATGAGTTGCGCCCATATCGATGAGTTGCTGATTGATAATCCCCAGATAAGCTCCAAAAACAGCCATCAACACCGGAATATAAAAAGGATAGTCCACCAACGCATGAGCCAACATCGAGGTGATGGCTGCCGCAGACAAGATAAGCGGCAAGCACTGCCTAGCCATTGCCTGCTGCCGGAATTTGAACAATTGTCCGTACACCGCAGCAATCAGTAACAAAAACAAACCCAAGCCCAACAGGCCGGTTTCCAGCGCAAATTCCAGATAGTCGTTGTGAACGAAAATTATGCGTCTATCGAGAAATGGCGGTACTTTATGAGCTTCAAAATAATAGCCGAAATTATAATAGCCGATTCCCAGCCACAACTGCTCGGCCAGGCCCCGCCAAGCAACCTGATATATTTCCCAACGGTTTGAGGTATCGCCATGACTGAGCGTGGCGAAAACCGGATCCATGCTCCAGCTGGCCAGCCCCAGCCAGGCATAAAATTTAAAAAAAACCAAAACGGCGAGGAAGCCGACCGCTACTGCCCGGTAACGCCTCCACTGTTCAACGACTGAAGTTTGCCCGACAAAGGTTATAAAAAACAAAATGCCTGACAATAGCCCCAAGTAACCGCCACGGCTTTGCGTTGTGAGTAATCCTGCAAACAGCAACAACGTCAACCCATACACACCGCGCCCGCCGCGCCCCAGCAGGTAAAAGCCGAGAACCGGCATCAAACCGAGATTAAGCATCGTCGCCAAGGTATTAGTGCTCGAAAACAGCGCCACGGAGCGCGCGCTTTTTCCACTCAAAAATCCCCAGCCGGTCAGCCATTGCACCAGCGCCCAAACAGCAATCAGGGCAACAATTGCACAAAATATCTTAAAGCCTGTTTGCGTCAGCCAGACAGGGCGGTACGAAGCGACAATAAAAGCAATCAACAGTGTAAAGGGGAAATAAATGCCGCCAGCGTAATAGGCGGGATTGAGATACAACGTATTAGTAAACAACAGCAGGCAAAAGCCGATTAATGCGGAATTAATCCATGACAGCGTAAAAAGCCGCTCTTGCTGCAAACAAGCCAATGCTGCCAATAAGCATAAGCCCAACCACCAGAAAAGAAAATCGATGTAGCGAGATGTCTGCAATAAGCAAAGCAAGGCGGCAATGACAAAAAAGGGCGCGAACGCCCTTTTTGAGATTGAAACGAATTTCAAGGCCGTTTAGCCATTATCCAGAACAAACAGAAGAATCAAGAGAAAACGATTTAGTTATACCACCGCTAGTATAGGTAACGGCTCCGCTGCATGTTGCTGTTGAAATGGTTACGCCTGCCGGCAAAATGACTTGATCGCTTATAACTGAAAACGCATTAGCGGTTTTTTGTTTGGCATAGGAAATTGCTGCCGCCGATTGAATTGCGGCGATCGTTCCATCTAACACAGCCTTCTTGGCATCATCATCCAAAGACTGCAATTTCGGTAACGCCGTCGCCGCCAAAATACCCAGAATTACGATAACGACAA
Source organism: Methylobacter sp. Wu8 (assembly GCF_036440755.1). NCBI lineage: Bacteria > Pseudomonadati > Pseudomonadota > Gammaproteobacteria > Methylococcales > Methylococcaceae > Methylobacter > Methylobacter sp. Wu8. The sequence goes on from NZ_JAZGVT010000075.1 coordinate 9,804, forward strand.
CCAGTTCGATTAAAGTAAAACCTGATTGAGCCTTTCTAAATTGTGTGTTCATAATTATCTCTTATTAAAAAAGTTAAGGCCTCGGCCTATAGTCTTAGAGCCGCAGCTCTTGTATTAGTGTAATGTAATCACTAAAAATTTACAACTTTTCTACCCCTCTGCACCGCAAAATAAATAACACCTGAGCGCGACAAAAGCATATAGACTGGCGGTCAAGATGCATGCACCGAAAAGCCGGTGGTAGCTAAATAAAATCCGCTCGATAAAATGATGATTTCTGTTGAGCCAGGACGACGCATGTTCTGTACCAACCCAGCGATTGGCCGATGCCTCAATATCGCGCAGCAGACTGGGTTTGCTCAACACGACACCACCAATCAGCGCCGCCAACAGGCTACCGATCAGTAGCAATGACACCAGAGCATCCGACAACCACCAGTACTTCTCAGGTATCAACGTTGAAATGACTCTAAGATTGTAGCGAAACAGAAAAGTATGCAACACAAATAGGGCCCCGATCAGTACACCCGCCCCCATCAGACGATGATGCCGGTAAATAAAAGGCTCTATCCGCCGCCGACAATCAAGCTGCACGGCGATTTTTTCAGTGCAGATCCAGCGGGAAACCTGCTGATTCAAACGCATCAACTGTTCAGGCTTAAGCAGCATTGCTACTCCCACCAGAATACCCGTAATGCTGCCACCGAAGAAAAACATCAGCGATGATTGCAGCAGAACTTGATTCAATATGTCCATGGCGTTAAGGATATATTCGGTTTAAAAATCCACACAGCCTCTCGGTATTTACCGAGAGACAATAAACTAACATCCTGATGTGGTCACAATACTGATAACAGGGGCGGCATTAGCAACGGGTTCGGTGTAGGTGAATGAGCAGTTGGCCGGAGAACTGCCGCCGCGAACTTGAAAAGTCGCCGTCGTTCCTGACACCGTGTAGTCATAACCTTCTGCCTGCAATTCTGTCAGACTTGGATTAAATACGGTTGTCAGGCCTGCGGCAGTCAATATGCCTCCAGATGTACCTATTGCGGTAACCGCAGGGTAACCATTAACCAGATTAATAATGCCTGCCTCACTACACAGAGTACCTGTTCCACTGGTAGAGTTGTTAGCCGTACCGCCGCCGGCAGGGCAAGCCGCCGTATCGGCTCTACCGTTGCGGGCAAACAAGGTGGCATGAACCATAGCCGAGGTGGCCGCAACGCTGCCGCGCGCCGCATTAAGCTTGGCAATACGGGCATCAAGCTGCAAATTGGTCAATCGCGGCAACGCTACCGCCGCCAATATGGCCAGGATGACGATGACAATGATCAGTTCAACCAGGGTAAAACCTTTTGATTTAAACATTTTAGTTATTTTCGCAGAGTTCGACATATGGAAATTCTACACCTTACCGTTTGTGTCATATAGTTTTTTTCATGGGTTTAAACGTTGTTATGCAGCAATTTAAGATTTATGAGGCTCCGCCCCCTCTTAATCAGGCGCCAAATCCACCCCGCCCATTGCGCCCTGTGAAGCGCGATTAAGCTTGGCGGTGCTGGTCAATCGGTAGCGTATTTGACGGCCATCGCTAAAAACATACACTAAGCGCTTGGCTTTAGTATCGAAATACCAGACAGATCGAACGCCCGCAGGCGCTTCTGCGAACTCGCCGCTATAATTGTTCGGACGCCCGCCCAACAGCAGCAGCGGATTGAGATTTTCTATCTCGCCGGCGGAAAACGATTGCCCGGTCGCATTACGGTGAACCCACAGTTCGCGCAACTCCCAACGCATATTGGCCAAGTCGGCTTCCATCGTTATCGTCTCGGCTCGGCCTTGCACGCGATTAAGAGCAGACGTCAAACCGAAGGTCAGCATGGAAACAATGCTGATGTAAATTGCAAAGCCAAAAAGGCTTGCACCGGATTGCGATAGTTTTATTTTCGGTTTCATAGCTAGGTTTTGTGCAACGACGCTCTGCCAAGATCCCATATCGGCAGAAAAATACCTAAAGCCAGAATAAGCACGAGCACACCCAAAAATATGATCATAATCGGCTCTACTCTAGCCCCCAAAGTTTTAATTTCATATTCGACATCGCGCTGATACATGTCGGCAATTTCTTCCATCAAATCATCCAATGCACCCGATTCTTCACCAACGGCAATCATTTGCAGCACCAAGGAATTAAAGATGCCGGCATTAGTCGCTGTGCGCAAAATCGTTTCGCCGCGCTCGACGCCTTGGCGCATTTGCTCCACTTTATGCGCGATAAAGTCGTTATCGACGGTTTGCGCCACCAGGGTTAATGTGCTCATGATCGGCACGCCGCTTTTACTGGACAGCGCAAAGGTTCTGGCAAAACGCGCCATGCTTGCCTTGTGGATAATTGCACCGGCAATAGGAATTTTTAATTTAAAGCTGTCCCATTGATATTTACCGTTAATTGATGTGACATGGGCGCGAAAAAGCAATCCCGCCACCACGATACCTACCAGCAAATACGGCCACGAGGTCACCATAAAATCAGAAAAGCCCAACAAAACCCTAGTCATTAACGGTAACGCCGCCCCCATATTTGCAAACACTTTGGCAAATGCGGGAATAACGAACAGGTTAATGACAACAATCGCCACAACCATCGCCGCCATGACAAATGTAGGATAGCGCAACGCCGCCTTGATCTGCTCCCGCATAAATTTTTCAAATTCCAGGTAATCGACCAGACGCAGAAATACCCTGTCCAGCATGCCGGTAGTTTCGCCGACGCGTATCATGCTGATATAAAAACTGTTGAATACTTTCGGATGCTGGTTGAGCGCGGCGGATAACTCGTGGCCGCTATCAAGACTCGCGCGAACCTCGGAAATCACCTCGACAAATGCTTTATTTCTGATCGATGTCAGCTGAACATTCAGTGCACTCATAATAGGAATACCGGCTTTGAGCAAGGTGTACATTTGCCGGCAAAACATCATCACATCAACCAGTTCTATACTCTCTTGAAACAGATTAATCGACAGATTGCTCTCGGGGGAAGGCGCTGAGCCGGGCAGGATTTCAACCGGAGTAATGCCGAGATTGAAAACCTGTTTTGCGATTGCACTACGATCAGGCCCCTCCAACACGCCTTTAACCAGCTCGCCTTTATTGTTACGGCCTTTGTATGAAAAAAATGGCATATAGTTTTGTCAGTGATTGGCTAATGTAGAAGGAACGATGCCTCAGATGCAATAAAAAATACCGAATGAGAAAGCCGAAACACACAATAGCGTATTAGTTTAGCTTATTTTCCATATGATCACTCCGGTAGTCGATGGAAAAATGATATTTAAAAACTTCCCCCTCAACTTAAGACGTCTTTCGCATCAAAGGAACATCCAATTTAGGCGCACTCAACCACCCATTCATATCCACACCGGACAGGACTGGAAAAATCAGTAGAAAATGCACTGATTCCGGTCAGTTAATACGGATGAACTGCTATTTTTGGTGCAAATGCTACATGAATAATTACCAGAAATAGCTCAACTTACTGAAATATAAAGATATAATAAATTGGCATAGTTAATGCTTATTCATTTACAAGTTTAGTAGCTTCTCCTCACCTCTTTCCTGAGTGTTGTACCTTCAGCGCCCTATTTTCTCGACTAGGGCGCTTTTTTTTGCCTGATACTTTCAAGTCACCGGATTAACTGATCCTGACAAAAAGCTTGATATTTTTTACTCTCCCTGGACTTTACTTTCCAGCATGAGTAAACGAAAAAAGGGATTGTGACCAATCACAATCCCTTTTTATATCCTTAAGCCGCTCTTTGTTAAGAACGGCAATAACTGCGGATTATTCCGCGTCGACTTCCTTCATACTCAATCTGACTCTGCCTTGACGGTCTATTTCAAGCACCTTGACTTTGACCACATCGCCTTCATTGAGCCTGTCGCTGACTTTATCGACACGTTCGTCCGAAATTTGCGAGATATGAACCAAGCCGTCTTTACCGGGAAGGATGGTAACAAAAGCACCGAAGTCCATTAATCTGACGACTCTGCCTTCATAAGTTTTACCGACTTCAACTTCAGCGGTGATTTCTTCGATCAGCCGGCGCGCTTCTTCGCCGGCAGCCTTATCAACGGATGCCACTTTCACGATACCGTCATCAGTCAAATCAATGCTCGCTCCGGTCTGCTCGGTGATGCTGCGGATGGTTGCGCCGCCTTTACCGATAACTTCGCGGATTTTGGCCGGATCGATTTTGAAGGTGATGATACGCGGTGCGAAATCGGACATTTCTTCACGCGTGGTGGACAAGGCTTTATTCATCTCGCCCAGGATATGCAAACGACCGTGTTTTGCTTGGTCCAGAGCCGTTTTCATGATTTCCGCGGTGATGCCATCGATTTTGATGTCCATTTGCAGCGCGGTAATACCGTCTACTGAACCGGCGACTTTAAAGTCCATATCGCCCAAGTGATCTTCATCGCCCATGATGTCCGACAATACCGCAAAGCTGTCGCCTTCTTTAATCAGGCCCATCGCGATGCCGGCAACCGGCGATTTAATCGGCACGCCAGCATCCATTAACGCCAAGCTGCTGCCGCAAACCGAGGCCATAGAGCTTGAGCCGTTGGATTCGGTGATTTCGGAAACCACGCGGATGGTGTACGGAAATTCATCCATATTAGGCAATACGGCGGCAACGCCGCGTTTCGCCAAGCGGCCGTGACCGATCTCGCGACGTTTTGGCGAGCCGACAAAACCGGTTTCGCCAACGCTGTACGGAGGGAAATTGTAGTGCAGCATGAACGGCTCTTTGTACTCGCCGGCCAATGCATCGATGATTTGGGCATCACGCTGTGTTCCCAGTGTTGCAACCACGATAGCCTGAGTCTCGCCGCGGGTAAATAATGCCGATCCGTGGGTTCTTGGCAATACGCCCGTTCTAATCGTAATCGGCCTGATTTTGTCCAAATCGCGCCCATCGATACGTTTACCTTCGTTAAGAATCGCGTTGCGAACAATGCGGTATTCCAGGTGTTCGATAATGCCGCGTATGTCGTTTTCTACATACTCGCCGTTAGCCACCAGTTTTTCAACCACGACATCCCTGATCTCTTTCAGTTTTTCCTGTCTGACCAGTTTCTCGGCGATTTGGTAAGCAGCTTTAATGCCCTCTTCAACTTCGTCAGTGACCAGTTTTTTAAGTTCGGTGTTAACTTCAGGGGCCACCCACTCGACGACGCCCGCACCGGCAGCATTTGCAAATTCGTTAATGGCGTTAATCGCAACCTGCATTTGCTCGTGGCCGAATAAAACCGCACCCAGCATCACTTCTTCCGACAAATTGTCGGCTTCAGACTCGACCATTAATACCGCATGCGCGGTTCCCGCAACGACCAATTCCAGTTGCGACTCTTTTAATGCGTCAGGGCTTGGATTTAATAAATAGCCGCCGTCTTTATAACCTACTGTGGCTGCGCCTACCGGGCCGTTAAAAGGCAATCCTGAAACAGCCAAGGCGGCAGAGGCGCCCAATAAAGCGGGAATTTCGGGATTAACTTCAGGATTCAACGATACGACGGTTGCAATAATCTGGACTTCGTTGGTATAGCCCTCTGGGAAAAGAGGACGGATAGGACGGTCAATCAAACGGGACGTTAAAGTCTCTTGTTCACTGGGACGACCTTCTCTCTTGAAAAAGCCGCCCGGTATTTTACCGGCTGCGTAAGCTTTTTCTTGATAGTTAACAGTCAATGGAAAAAAGTCGCCGCCACTTGCCTGTTTTTTACCGACGACGGTAACCAACAGCGTTGTACCATCGACGTCGATCATAACAGCGCCGTCTGCTTGACGCGCTATTTCACCAGTTTCTAATTTAACGAGTCGATCGCCGTATTGAAATTCTTTCCTGATAGGATTCACTATAAGGTTCCTTTGCGAGGTTAGTTGAGGATTGTTTGCGGGCTACGCTAATCGCTGTTGAGCGCTAGGGTAGGCCCGACCTACAGCAAAAACGGCACCGAGGTTGTGCCGTTTCTTTGTACTGTTACTTACGTAAACCGAGACGTTCAATCAGAGAACGATAACGGTTGCCGTCTTTATTTTTTAGATAATCCAGCAATTTACGACGCTGATTAACCATGCGCAACAGACCGCGGCGCGAATGGTTGTCTTTTTTGTGTTCTGCAAAGTGCGGTGTTAAATGGGTGATATGCGCTGTCAATAAAGCAATCTGTACTTCAGGCGAACCCGTGTCGGTTTCGGACAGACGATATTCTTCTACGACCGCTTTTTTTTGTTCTGCAGTAAATGGCATTTGTAATCCCTATTTAGATTAAAAATTAAAAAAATAAAGCCGCCAACCGGCGACTCCTTATGTACACTGTTTCCGCGATAGGGTGTAGAAACAGGTGTATTCTTTCTGCCTGGACGTATAGATCAGGCAGGATCGTTGCTCATATTGAACAACTTCTTCGGCGCTAGTTTACCATCCAAACGCATTTCTCCCAAGCCTAAAAACACCGCGTCATTATACATGCGCACCGTACCTTGCTTCGCTTCCGGGCTTGTGCTTGGCAGCGCCAAAAGGTCGAGTGTCTGACCGTGTTTTATGCAGATTGTCTGTTCACCGGACAACTGCACGGAGGGCAAAGCTTCCAGCGGTTTATCGACATTAATCAGGCATTGGAACAAACTTTGCCGGTCCATTGCCGTCAGCTGTTCGATGGTCCTGGCATTTTTAATACTGAACTGGCCCGCTTCCAGCCTGCGCAATTCCTTTACCGTGCCGCCGCAGCCCAGGTCGTGGCCGATGTCTTCGGCCAGCGAACGGATATAAGTGCCTTTTGAGCAAAACACGTCCAACGTCAACCGATCTTTGGAAAAATCCAGCAGCTTAAGTTCGAATATGGTGATGCGCCTGGCTTTGCGCTCGACGGTTTTACCTTCCCGCGCCAGTTCATACAGCTTTTTACCGTTCTGTTTCAAAGCCGAATACATCGGCGGAACCTGATCGATTTCGCCGGTAAACTTTTCCAGACAGGCCAGGATTTCGTCAACGGACAGTTCAGGCACCGGCTTGGTTTCTATCACCGCGCCTTCGGCATCGCCGGTATCGGTCATGATCCCGAGTTGAACCACAACCCGGTAACGCTTGTTGTCGTCCAGCATTAGCGCCGATACTTTAGTCGCTTCGCCGAAACAAAGCGGCAACAAACCCGTAGCCAGAGGATCGAGACTACCGGTATGCCCGGCTTTATTGGCGTTAAACAAGCGCCTGACTTCCTGCAAGGCTCTGTTTGAAGATACGCCCAAGCGCTTATCCAACAACACTATGCCGTGAATATTGCACCCGGACTTGCGTTTACTCATGCAGCCTAACCTTCGTCTTGCTTGTCCTGATCGGAATCAATCGGTTTATCCAAGTCGCTTAACAGTTCCGCAACGCGCATGCCGGTATCAAACGAATCATCGTAATAAAACCGCAATTCGGAGATATGCCTCAAGCGCATCCTTTTGGCTAATTGGTGCCGGATTACAGGCGCCAGCTCGTTCAGCACTTTAACATTAGCGCGCTTGCCCTGCTCGTCGACATTCAATACCGTGACGTACACTTTGGCAACGGCAAGGTCCTTGGTGACTACAACTTCATTGATAGTAATAAAGCCCAGCCTGGAATCATCAATATCACGTTGCAGGATAAAAGAAAGCTCTTTCTGCATCTGCGATGATACACGGGCGTTACGACCAAATTCTTTTGCCATGAGGTTTACAGTTCCCGCTTCACTTCGATACGTTCAAACACTTCGATCTGGTCGCCGGGCTGTACATCGTTGTAATTTTTTACACCGATACCGCATTCCATGCCCATTTTGACCTCGTTCGCGTCGTCTTTAAAACGACGTAAAGATTCCAATTGCCCTTCAAAGATAACCACGTTATTACGCAGAACCCGTATCGGCAGATTTCTCTTCACATACCCGTCAACGACCATACAACCGGCAACCGCGCCGAATTTCGGCGATTTAAATACATCGCGCACTTCGGCAAGACCGACGATCTGTTCTTTAATTTCAGGCGCCAACATGCCGCTGATGGCTTTTTTAACCTCATCGATCGCCTCATAAATGATGCTGTAGTAATGCAGGTCAATGCCTTTTTCTTCGATCAGTTTTCGTGCAGTCGCATCGGCCCGGACATTAAAGCCCATCAGAATCGCACCGGAAGCCAACGCCAAATTCGCATCGCCTTCATTAATGCCGCCGACGCCGCCGAAGACGACCTTGACCTCGACCTCGTCGTTCGACAAACCGACCAAAGAGCTGCGCAACGCTTCCAGACTGCCCTGAACATCGGTTTTAAGCACCAGATTGACACTGGCGATTTCACCGGTCGTCATTCTGGAGAATACTTCGTCCAGCTTAGAGGCTTGCTGCACCGCATGTCGGGACAGCTTCTTGCGGTCTTCGCGGTGCTTGGCCAAATCTTTAGCGATGCGCTCGTTTTGTACTACCAGGAATTCATCACCGGCATTCGGTGTGCCTGAAAGCCCCAGAATCTCAACCGGCGCACAAGGCCCGGCTTCTTTAATCGACACGCCGTTCTCGTTGAACATGGCTCTAACGCGGCCGTATTCATGACCGCACAGCACCATTTGACCGCTTTCCAGCGTACCTTTTTGAATCAGCACCGTTGCCACGACACCGCGGCCTTTATCAAGCCTTGATTCAATAACAATACCCGATGCCGCACCTTCGACAGGCGCTTTCAATTCAAGGATTTCAGTCTGGACAATCAACGCTTCGATCAAGTCATCGATACCTTCGCCGGTTTTTGCCGAAATTCTCAGGAATTGCACATCGCCGCCCCACTCTTCGGCCAACACGTTAATATTGGACAGTTCCTGCATCACTTTGTCAGGATTCGCGTCGGGCTTATCGATCTTGTTGATTGCGACGATAATCGGCACATTGGCGGCTCTGGCATGTTCGACCGCTTCCTTGGTCTGCGGCATAACACCGTCATCGGCTGCGACTACGACAATGACCACGTCGGTAACATCGGCCCCTCTGGCGCGCATTGCAGTAAATGCGGCGTGACCCGGTGTATCTAAAAAGGTCACCGAACCGTGATCGGTTTTTACCTGATAGGCACCGATATGCTGGGTAATACCGCCAGCCTCACCGGCTGCAACACGGGTTTTACGGATATAATCCAGCAGCGAGGTTTTACCGTGATCGACATGTCCCATAATGGTAACGATCGGCGCTCTGGGCAATTCCACACGATTATCATCGTCTGCCTGCGCCTCAGCCAGCATTTCCTGCTCAAGATCGTCATCACTCTGCATGATGGCTTTGTGACCCATTTCTTCAACTAAAATAACCGCGGTTTCTTGGTCTATGCTTTGATTGATAGTCGCCATAATACCGAGCTTCATCAGATGCTTAATCACCGTGGCGGCCTTAACGCTCATCTTTTGCGCAAGATCGGACACAATAATCATTTCCGGAATGGTGACTTCTTTTATGATCGGCTCAACCGGCATTTCAAACTGATGTTTACCTTCTGGCTTCACATTGACGCGCTCAGTCTTCTTACCTTTTTTCTTAGCTTTCTTGGTGTCTCTGCCGCCAGCGCCGGCACGCGAACTTTCTTCCTGTTTTTTTCTATGCAGGATTTCTTGCTTGGCTGATGCCTGCTGCCTTACTTTTTCAGCGTTTCTTTTGATCGACTCTTCAAGACGAAGATCTTTTTCGTGTTGTTTTTTTCTGGCTTCTGTCGATTCTTTGGCTTTAACCAATGATTCATAGTCGGTCTCTGCTTCGAGATCCAATACCGGCGAGACTTCAGCTTCTTCTTCAACTGCCAGGGATGGCGAAAGTGTCTCAATCGGCTGGGAAGCAATATGTTCAACTTCAGGCTCGGCAGTTACTTGCTCTTCAACAGCAGGCGTAGCTTCCGGCGCAACAGCGGCTTCTTTCTTTTGCTCCAAAACAGTTTCTTGCGCCTTTACCGGCTCTTCCGCTGTAGGAAAACTTTCAGTTTGCGGCGCAACCTGCCCTTTAACAGCTTGCTTGGCTAACTCCAAGTTCCTTTGTTCGTCAGACTCGGTTACTTCGCTGCGTTTTATGTAAGTTTTCTGTTTGCGGATTTCAACGCTGATCGTTTTGGTAGTGCTGCCTGGTACGCTTGCCTGCTTAAGCTCACTGACAGTCCGGCGCTTTAACGTCACTCGTTTCAGCGAACCTTCGGCCGCACCTTCATCCTTACCATGGCGTTTGCGCAAATGCGCGAGTAGCTGCATCTTTTCGTCTTCATTGATGACATCATCAGGGGCACTCGCAGATAATCCTGCTTCTTTCAGTTGCTCTAATAATCGTTCCAGAGGTATTTTCACTACCTCAGCTAATTGCCGTACCGTTTTATTACTCATTTCAACCCCTTACCTACTCGCCTATTCCTCAGCAAACCAAGGCTCACGCGCCTTCATAATCAATTTTGCCGCCCGATCTTCATTCATTCCTGGAAAATTCAACAAATCGTCTACCGATTGCTCCGCCAAATCATCCATTGTAATAATACCTTGACTGGCCAGGTCATAAGCCAAATCCCTGTCCATACCTTCCATTTCCAGCAAGTCCTGTGCGGGCTCGGCCGTTTCTATTTTTTCTTCAGCGGCAATAGCGCTAATCAACAAAGCGTCTTTAGCACGGCTTCTGAGCGCATTCACCAGTTCTTCGTCAAAACCTTCAATTTCCAGCATTTCACTGACCGGAACATAGGCGATTTCTTCAACCGTATTGAAACCTTCTTCAACCAGAATCAATGCAATATCCTCATCGATATCCAATTGTTCGACAAACAACTGCTTTATCTTGTCAGCCTCGGCTTCGCTGTTTTCTTCCGCCTTAGAGGCGTCAATGACATTCAGTTCCCAACCGGTTAACTGTGTTGCAAGACGCACATTCTGTCCGCCACGGCCTATAGCTTGAGACAAATTATCCGAGCTTACCGCCAAATCCATGCTGTGCTTGTCTTCGTCAACGACGATAGACTGGATTTCAGCCGGCGACATCGCATTAATCACAAACTGAGCATCGCTTGCGTTCCAAAGAATAATATCAACGCGCTCTCCGGCCAGTTCATTCGAAACCGACTGGACTCGCGATCCTCTCATGCCGACGCAAGCGCCGACCGGATCCAATCTTGGATCATTGCCTTTGACGGCAATCTTGGCTCTGGAACCCGGATCACGCGCAGCGCCCATCACTTCAATCAAGCCTTCACCGACTTCAGGCACTTCAAGACGAAACAGCGCAATCAGCAATTCCGGTGCGGTCCGGCTGACAAACAATTGCGGGCCGCGAGGCTCTGAACGCACATCCTTTAAATAACCCCTGATTCTGTCGCCGATACGAATCGCTTCCCGAGGAATCATATCTTCTTTAGCGATATAAGCTTCCACATGTCCACCCAAATCCAGGTAGACGCAGCCTTTTTCAATGCGTTTTACGATACCGGTAATCAGTTCGCCCACGCGGCTCTTATAAGCATCGACAATTTTCTTGCGCTCAGCTTCCCTGACTTTGTGGATGATAACCTGTTTGGCGGTTTGTGCGGCGATACGTCCGAAATCGACAGACTCGATCTCTTCTTCGATCAAATCGCCGACTTTAACATCGGGATTATCAAGCTTTGCAACTTCCAGCAGTATTTGCGTTTCCGGAAACTCCACATCACCGTCAATTTGATTGTTGGCATCAACCACTTCCCAGACCCTATAAGTAACATAGTCGCCGGTTTTTCTGTTAATGCTGACACGGGCTTTGATTTGATTTGCGTGGCGCTTGATTGTAGCCGCTTCTAATGCTGATTCTATAGCCTGAAAAACTATTTCTTTTTCAATATCCTTTTCATTAGAAAAAACATCAACCACCAACAAAATTTCTTTATTTGCCACTGCGTCCTCCTTTTTCAATTAAATACTCAGGCACCAACCGCGCTTTGCTCATCGCGGCAAATGGAACCTCAAAAACCTGACCATTGTCCTGAAGCGTAACAATATCGCCTTCAACTTTTTCTATCAGGCCTGTAATTTTTCTGCGGCCATCGATGGCTTTAAATAAATTCACCAAAACCACGCTGCCGACATAGCGTTCGAACTGGCTCACTTTAAAAAAAGGCCTGTCCGCACCCGGTGAAGAAACCTCTAACTGATAATTCCCTTGAATGGGATCTTCGACATCCATGACCCCACTGATTTGATGACTGACTTTAGTGCAGTCATCAACAAGAATTCCGTTCTCGCTGTCGATGTAGATTCTTAACAGACCATGCCTAGGATGAGGATTATATTCAATACCTACGCATTCATAACCTAAACCTTCAACAATTGGCTCAATCAGACTAACCAAATGCTCAGGAGCCTGTTTCATTTTTTCCTCACTTACTTTCGCACAAAAAAAAAGAGCCTAAGGCTCTTCCATTGACAATCATCTACAGACTTCCAAATCACCAAAGCCCAGAAAACAAAAAACCCCAAAATGGGGTTCTCGGCAACCGCTTCATGCGGCGCTCTAACTCCTGCATCCATGCAGTCCTATGTGGTAGCGGGGGCAGGATTTGAACCTACGACCTTCGGGTTATGAGCCCGACGAGCTACCAAGCTGCTCCACCCCGCGATTGATTTGTGCATTATAGGGCATTCTCAGGATTTAGCAAGCTATTTATTACTTTAGCTTCTATATACTAATAATTACGCTGTCCCAGCCTGTTTAATTCCAAATTTGCGCATTTTCTCAAACGCATAATCCTCCAAAGCATTAATGATTTCCCTATTTACATTTTCGTCTCGGCGCAACTCATCTAATCGACTGAAATAATCATCAAGCACAATACCGGAACCCGTTTGACGCCTGCTTAACCGGCTAACACAAAACGCATTCCAGTTTTGCAGCTCATCAGCCCTCAAGGTTTCCGGGTAATTTCTGGCACGATACCTAAACAACATTTCCGGCAACCGGCTATCGATAAATTTGAATGTAGAGTCCGCTAATTGCCTTGGTTGCATATTTCTGATTTTAAACATTTGACCTTTATCGCTTTCAGAAAAAAAACCGCCACTGTAAATTTCCAAATCAGGATCGGAGCCCTGTTCGGCGTAGTTTTGGCCGCTAAAAACTGCCGCCACCTTATCAGCCAATCCGATAGCCGCTTTAATCTTATCGATGTTGGCATAGCACAGCGCCAGATCGACTTCCAGCCTCTGCGCATCTTCAGGCCTGATAACAGACACTGGCGCCAAGACAGGACATTTGTTGATATGCACGGTTTTTAGCGGAATTCTTGCCACATCTTCCGGCAGATCGGCGGTAGCCGTAAAAATTCTTTGCTGAATTTCCCCGACGGACAGCTCCAGCATAGGCCCGGGATCAATGGACAAATCATAGACGATCACGCCGTTAGTATTAGCAGGATGCTTACAAACAGGAAGCACTATGGCTAAACAATGTTTAGATGCGGGATATTTTCCTGAAACATGCACCACCGGCTTAAAACTGCCAAACTGAAGCAAGTTAAGAGCTTCGGCTTTGATCCGATGTTGAAGCAGAAACTGGTAGAGTTTAGGCTGCGCTTGTTTGACCAGCTTGGCGATCGCGATGGTTGCGTAGACATCCGAAAGCGCATCATGCGCCGCCTCATGGGCTATATTGTTAGCCTGAGTAAGCTGGTCCAACCTGAAACTGGGACCGCCTTGTTCGTTAACCGGCCATACAACACCCTCAGGCCGCAAGGCTCTGGCCGCCCTGACCACATCGATCAGATCCCAGCGGGAGTTGCCATTTTGCCATTCCCTTGCGTAGGGATCATAAAAATTACGGTAGAGACAATTCCGGGTAACTTCATCATCAAAACGAAGGCTGTTATAGCCAAGAGTGCAGGTATTGGGCTGAGCCAATTGCTGATGAATCAGGCGAATAAATTCGGCTTCGCAAACGCCTTTTTGCTCGGCTAACTGAGGGGTGATTCCGGTAATTAAACAGGCCTCGGGATGAGGAAGGCAGTCTGCCGCCGGTTTGCAGTAGACAACCAAAGGATCGTCTACGATATTGAAATCAAAATCGGTACGAATCCCGGCAAACTGAACAGGCCTGTCTCTTCTAGGATCCGTACCGAATGTTTCGTAGTCATGCCAATAAAAGGTTTGCGTACCACTCATTATTTTCGACCATTGCGGGCAATGAAACCCCAAGAGGCTTTAGGCGATGCCTATATTGCAGGAGCCGTTGCGCCCAGCTTGACAACCTTAATTGCTTGAAGCCAAAGCCCTTAAGACATCTGTACGACTGACAATTCCAACCAACTCATTATCCTGAAAAACAGGAAGACTTCTGACCGACGTCTGTTCAAACTTCTCAGCCAAATCGACAATACTGGCCTCGGCGTCGACACTAACGACTTCCGTGCTCATATAGTCGCCAACCTTGCCGCTCATACTTTGGTTGTAGACCGCCTCCAAAACAATTCTCATGACGTCCTTTTCCGAAAACATACCCAGTAACTGGCCTCTCTGGTCGACAACCGGAGCACTGGTGATTTTATGATCCAGTAATTTTTTTACGGCGTCGACTATATTGGCGTCCTTGGCAAGCGTAACCAATCTTTTCGACATGTAATCTGCAACAGCAATTTTTGCCAGCATCGTGAACTCCTGATTGTTGTTATAAAAACCGGAAGCTTTACAGCGTAGCCCAACAACCGAAAAAGAAGCACCGGATAGTTAGAGCCAGCCTACAATCCCTGATTTAAACGAGCCTCCGCATCCATTTTCTTTCTTTTATCACATTTTTCCACACAAACACAATCACCGCCGTTCGCCACTCCGCCGCATGACCCCTTAATAGCGCGTCTACCGAAGATAACACCTACCGCCATAATGGCAACAACAACAGCCATAAACACAAAAGTCACTAGAAAATAAGCCATGGTATCACCCCGTAAAGTTTGTAAAGGCCCACAATAAAAAAACGAGGAGTGGTACTAGCCGCACTCCTCGTTTGATTTGATGCTTCCGATTCTATCCTTGCGAAAAACAAGCTTTAAAAAAAAGATAGAATCTCAAGATTGCTTATCCGCCGAAATCATCCAGCAAGATATTTTCCGGCTCTACGCCATTATCCAACAGCATCTTGATCACCGCCGAGTTCATCATCGGAGGTCCGCACATGTAAAACTCGCAATCTTCCGGCGCCGGATGATTCTTAATGTATTCTTCAAACAGAACATTATGAATAAACCCGGTATAGCCCGTCCAGTTATCTTCCGGCAACGGGTCAGACAGCGCAACATGCCACTCAAAATTATCATTTTCCTTGGCCAGCATGTCGAAATCTTCTACATAGAACATTTCCCGCTTACTACGCGCACCATACCAGAAGCTCATTTTACGCTTGGATTTCAGCCTGCGTAATTGATCGAAGATATGCGAACGCATCGGGGCCATACCCGCGCCGCCGCCGATAAAGACCATCTCGTTTTGAGTGTCTTTAGCGAAAAACTCACCGTAAGGACCGGAAACAATACATTTATCGCCGGGCTTCAGGTTAAAGATAAAAGAAGACATGATCCCTGGAGGTACGGTATCCGGCGCGCCTGGAGGCGGTGTCGCAATACGCACGTTCAGCATGATTTCTTTTTCTTCAGGATAACTCGCCATCGAATAAGCGCGCAATGCAGGCTCTTTTACGGTAGAGACATAACGCCACAAATTAAACTTATTCCAATCGTCGCGGAAGCGTTCTTCGACATCGAAATCACTGTATTTGGAAACGTGCGGAGGACATTCGATCTGAATGTAACCGCCGGCGCGATAGTTGATTTCTTCGCCTTTCGGCAACTCCAGCACCAGCTCCTTGATGAAAGTCGCAACGTTATGATTCGATTTAACCGTACATTCCCATTTTTTGACGCCGAAGACACTGTCTTCGACTTCAATGTCCATGTTGTGCTTAATCGAAACCTGACAAGCAAGACGCTCTCCGTGAGCCGCTTCCCGTTTGCTGATGTGGCTTAATTCAGTGGCTAAAATTTCTCCGCCGCCTGAATTGACTTTCACCTTGCATTGCCCGCAAGTACCGCCGCCGCCGCAAGCCGATGAAACGAACAAACCGTTATCCGCCAACGCGGTTAATAACTTCGAACCTACAGGCACATGAATTTTCTTTTCGTCATTGATCAGAATTTCCACATCGCCTTCTGCGACCAATTTGTTTTTCGCACCGATTATGACAAATACCAGCGCGATAACAATGCCCGTAAAAAGAATAATCCCTAAAAGAATTTCAAGCATGTTGTGACCTGTTTAAAGTTGGATGCCAGAAAAAGCCATGAAGCCAAGCGACATCAGACCCGCGGTAATAAAAGTAATGCCCAGGCCTTGTAAGGCGGCCGGTATATCACTGTATTTGAGTTTCTCGCGTACACCCGCCATAACGGTGATCGCCAACGCCCAACCAAAACCACTGCCAACGCCGTAAGTGACACTTTCAGGAAAATTGTAGTCGCGCTCGATCATGAACAAGCTACCCGCCAAAATGGCGCAGTTTACTGTAATCAGAGGCAAGAAAATACCCAACGCGTGGTACAGGGCCGGAAAGAATTTATCTAAAATCATTTCCAGAATCTGTACTAAAGCGGCAATCACGCCGATACAGCTTAACAGCGCCAAAAAGCTCAAATCCACGCCCTTAACGCCCATCCATGACAGCGCGTCTTCTTTTAGCAGCGCGTGATAGATCAGGTTGTTCGCAGGCACGGTGATAATTTGCACCATCATAACCGCAATGCCTAAACCCATTGCAGTGGATATTTTTTTCGAGACCGCGATAAAAGTACACATGCCCAAAAAGAAGGACAGCGCCAAGTTTTCAATAAATACGGCCTTTATAAATAGGCTGATATAGGCTTCCATTAGTGATGCCCTCCTTCACCGTGAGCAATCGACATAATTTTAAATTCCACTTGTTCCCGTTGCCCCGGTTTCCATTGGCGCACCGCCCAAATAAGCAGACCGATTAAAAAGAATGCGCTAGGAGGCAACAACATCAAACCATTGGGTTGATACCAGCCGCCATCTTTTATCAAAGGCAAGATTTCAATCCCCAGCAATTTGCCCGAGCCCAATAGCTCACGGACAAAAGACACGATAATCAAAATCAAACTGTAGCCCAAGCCGTTACCGATACCGTCGATAAAACTTTCCAAAGGCGGATTTTTCATCGCATAGCCTTCAGCGCGCCCCATCACGATACAGTTGGTAATAATCAAACCGACAAACACCGATAATTGCTTGCTGATTTCATAAGCAAACGCTTTCAAGAGTTGATCCACCACAATAACCAAAGAAGCGATAATGGTCATCTGCACGATAATCCGTATGCTGCTGGGAATATGGTTTCTAATCGCACTGATTGCCGCACTGGAAAATGCCGTCACCATCGTCAATGCCAACGCCATAATCAGCGAAGTGGACATTTGTGAAGTAACCGCCAACGCCGAACAGATACCCAACACCTGCAAGGTGATGGGATTGTTTTCAATCAGCGGCTCGATCAATACTTTTTTAGTTTCGTCATTTAAAATTTCGCTCATGATTTCGCTCCTTTAACCGTTCTGACTTTTGCCAAATACGGCGCAAAGCCTTCTTTACTCATCCAATATCTAATTAAATTGGTTACGCCGGTGCTGGTCAGCGATGCGCCCGCAAGCCCGTCAACCTGATACTCAGAGCCTGGCTTGGTGTTATCAACCGCGCCCTTAATCAAGCTCAACGCAGGCTCACCTATATCAGCTTCTTCTATCAAGCCTTTCTCCAGGGAAGGCTGATCCGTTTCGGCATAGACTTTTTTACCTTTCCATAACGCACGCCAAGTAGGATTAACCACTTCACCACCCAATCCCGGAGTTTCCGCCTGATCATAGAAATTGATACTCTGTACGGTTTGACCATCGGGATCTAAAGATAAAAAGCCGTACAAAGTCGACCACAATCCATAACCGTTGATAGGCAAAATAATCGATTTGATTGCACCGCCCTCTTTCACCAAAAAGACTTTAGCGACTTTCGCCTTAACACGGATATGCGCAATGTCTTTGTCTTTAGGAATCGCGACGCTTTGCGCAGGATCTTTCGCCGCTTTGCGTTGGTCGTACTCGTCGGCGTTCATGCTATCCACATAATCGCCTGTTTCCAGATTAACCAGCTTCGATTCGATCCTTTCCGCAAAGGCTTTATCAATATCACTGCCTTCAGTCAGCAAACCGGCAACATCCAGGATGTTTCTTTTCATGTCCAGTTCTTTGTTATTGACTTGTAGCGGTCTTAAGGCAACCGCCGCCATCGATACCAATACCGCGCAAACCAAACATAATGCCACCGCAATGGCGATGGTTTTTTCTAGGCTATCATTGCTTAAGGCCAGAACCTTGACGCAGTAAGCCTTAAATTTTTGGTAATGCTCGCACTTATCAAGCGCCGCACGAAACTTTTGATAATGTTCACATTTCTCAAGCGCAGCGCAAAGCTTTCCTTGACCGGCATTTTGAGTATTTTCATTAAGCATGACGCTTCACCCTTCTTCTGATATTGGCCTGAATGACAAAATAATCAATCGTAGGCGCGAACATGTTGGAAAATAGAATTGCCAGCATAATACCTTCCGGGAATGCCGGGTTAACAACCCTGATTAAAACCGTCATAGTCCCGACCAAAGCCCCGAATATCCAGCGGCCGGTATCGGTCATCGCCGCACTGACCGGATCGGTCGCCATATAAACCATACCGAAAGCGAAGCCGCCCATCGTCAAATGCCAGTACCAGGGGATCGCAAACATGTGATTGGTGTCGCTGCCGATCACATTGAACAGCAACGAAGTCGCCACCATACCGGCAAATACGCCGCCCATGATGCGGTACGAAGCCACCTTGGTGTACAACAAAAATGCCGCGCCGATAAAAATAGCCAGTGTTGAAGTTTCGCCCAGACAGCCCGGTTCAAAGCCGAAAAAGCTTTGCATCCAGCTGTAATTAGCCGCGTAAACCGCATCAAGACCGCCGTTCGCCGCCAAACCTAAAGGCGTCGCCGCTGTATAGCCGTCAACCGCAACCCAGACGGCATCGCCCGAAATAGACGCAGGATACGCAAAATATAAAAACGCCCGTCCGGTTAACGCAGGATTCAAGAAGTTTTTACCGGTGCCACCGAATACTTCCTTGCCGATAACGATACCGAAAGAAATACCCAAGGCCACCTGCCATAAAGGCATATCGGGCGGCATAATCAATGTGTACAACATTGAAGACACCAAAAAGCCTTCGTTCACTTCATGACCGCGAACGGTCGCGAACAATACTTCCCACACGCCGCCGACAGCCAACGTAACTATATAAATAGGCAGAAAATACAAGGCGCCGTGAACCAGGTTGGAAAACGGATTGGCCGTGTTGTAGCCGAAGATCATCATCGGAATACGACGCCAATCCTGAGCTTGTTCCAAGCCCATATTTGCCATAGCTAAATTGGCCTGATAGCCGGTGTTATACAAGGCCATCAGAATACAAAAAAACGTTGCAATCACGACAAAAGTCATGGTTCGCTTCAGGTCATTGCCGTCACGAACATGCGTGGTGCCGCGCGTCACATCAGCCGGCGTATAGATAAAAGTATCGACCATCTCGTAGAGGCCGTAATACTTTTCGAACCGCCCACCCTTGGTGAAATGCGGCTCCATGCTGTCTAAAATTTCTCTAGGCGACATTATCCTTCCTTCTCAATTTTAGTTAAGTTCGCTCTCAAAACAGGAGCAAAGTCGTGTTTACCGGGATCCACAAACGTAAATAAGGACACATCTTCCTCATCCAATTCCAAACAGCCTAATAATTGAGCCTGATCGGAATCACCTACTACCAACGCTTTTAACAGCGGTGTAGGCAAAATATCCAGCGGCATGACGGCTTCATAAACGCCAACAGGAACAATCGCCCGGTTGCTGCCGTTTTTGTCGGTTGTTAATGGAAACTTACGGTTCAACTTACGATCAACGCTGGATGTGTAAACATTGAGCGCCGAGTATTTGTTTTTGCCTGGAACAATCCAGCCGAATAACTCGCGAGCGCGACCTTCCTGCAATACTGAAACTTGAGTGCTGTAACAACCCAAAAAGGCCGCCCAATCCGCCGCAAGATGTCCGTACAGCACAGAACCGGAAATCACCCGGTTTTCGACTTCTTCCAATTGACCTGCAACCAAATCGTTAGTGTTGGCGCCGACACGGGTACGAATCAATCGTGGTTTTTTAACCGTAGGCCCGGCTAATGAAACTACGCGTTCGACATTGATTTTACCGGTGGTAAATAACGCGCCGATTGCGATCACCGCCTGATAATTCAGGTGCCAGACAAACTTATCGATGCTGACCGGATCAATCAAGTGAATATGAGTGCTGGGCAGCCCGGCAGGATGGGGACCGGAAAACTCGGCAACGGTTACCGGCGCATTACCGGTGGCAATATCGGCGCCGGTCGCCTTACAAACGTATGTCTTGCCTTCTGTCAGCTTGGCGATAACCGCCAAGCCATTGGCAAAATCATCGCCTCGATCCTTAATGATAACCGCAGGGTCTGCGGCTAACGGACTGGTATCGATTGCGGTAACAAAAATAGAACGGGGCTTGCTGTCTACAGCAGGGACTTTGCCGTAAGGGCGTGTGCGTAACGATGTCCACAGCCCCGACGCCAACAGGTTTTCTTTAACCTGCTCTGCCGACAAATCATTTAATTCGGAAGCCTTGTATTTTGCAAACGACTCCTGCGCCGTTCCTTTCAGTTCTATCACAACAGACTGCAAAACCCGCTTGGCGCCGCGATTAATGGACTTAACGACACCCGCTCCGGGCGAAGTAAAGTTCACGCCGGGATTCTTCTTGTCGGCAAAGAGTATCTGCCCAAGTTTGACCTCATCACCTTCGCTAACCAGCATTGTAGGCTTCATACCTACATAATCTGTTCCCAGAATAGCAACGGACTTAACCTTATTGCCATCCTCAATAACTTGTTCAGGCTCCCCGGTAATCGGTAGATCCAAACCTTTTTTAATAATAAATTGCATAGTTAATAGCCTGCTCTCCAATCAAGTTGCGGCGAAACCATCCTTTCATTTCAAATACAAATAAAACAAGAGGCGCATTAAGACGTAAAACGCTGGCATTAAACCACAAAAACCGGGCATTCTCAACAGCAGCGAGGCTTACCGGAAAGTCTTTTTAACAAATGCAATAACGCAAAAATCATGCGTAATCAATTCATTGACTTTTATCGCGATTACTTACAGGCATCGGCATTTTCTATTTGCGTCATCAACAGTCACGAAGATAGACCGTAACCTGTTCATCGCTCCGGCGCATCAAAACCAGGTCACGGACCAATAGATGACTCGCCCGCTAAGTAATTACGCTTATTGCTTGGCGACACCGATCCTCCTATGCTACAGACAGTTAAATATGACAACAGCCGCTTTTTTAGCCGCGTCGGTTGTATAGACAGTAAGGAGCTTACGTGCCAAACAAACCCACCGAAATGGAACAACGGCCAAAGCTGCATACAGAGACCGGAGACCGGCCGGCCGGGCCGCCGTCTCATTCCGTAGAAGAACTGCTGAACGAGCTTCGGGCGCATCAAATTGAACTGGAGATGCAAAACGAAGAGTTACAGCGCATCAGAGCCGCCTTGGAAACAGCCCATAACCGTTACCTGGACCTTTATGAGTTCGCCCCCGTTGGCTATCTTACCCTCGCCCCTGACGGCAGGATTGTCGAACTCAATCTTACCGCCGCCCGGCTGTTCGGACTGGAACGCAATAATCTGCTCAACTGCCAGCTCGCAACTTTGGTCGCGCATCAAGATAGCGACCGCTGGCATCTTCTGCTCAAATCCGCCCTCCGACACGAGGGAGAACTGAAAAATTTTGAACTGCTGCTGAAACGCGGCGACAGTCACTTTCATGCCCATCTGGACTGCCTGCCGGTAATGACTGAAGACAAAACCCCGGCGCTACGCATTACGCTGACCGACATCAGCAAAAACGTGTATGCCGAAGAGCAATTGCGCCTAGCCGCCGTCGCCTTTGAGGCCCAGGAAGGCATCATGATCACCGACGCCGATAAAGTGATTTTACAGGTCAACCGGGCTTTCACCGACATCACCGGGTACAGAGCCGACGAACTGATAGGCCGGACGCCGCATATCCTCAACTCGGGGCGCCACAACGAGACCTTTTACGCCGAAATGTGGAACTGTATCAATCGTACCGGTTCCTGGCAGGGTGAAATCTGGGATCGGCGCAAAAACGGTGAGATCTATCCCAAATGGCTGACCATCAACGCGGTGAAAAACAGCGAAGGCGTCATCACTCACTATGTCGGTTTACATACCGATATATCCGAACGCAAAGCCTCGGAAGAAGAAATCAAGCAACTGGCCTACTACGACCCGTTGACTTCCTTGCCGAACCGGAGACTGCTGCTGGACAGATTACAGCAAGCATTGGCGGCCAGTTCGCGCAGTGAAAAATACGGCGCATTGCTATTCATTGACCTGGATAACTTCAAATCGCTTAATGACAATCTGGGCCACGATATGGGCGACATCCTATTGCAACAGGTCGCAAAGCGCCTTATTGCCTGCGTAAGAGAGGGCGACACCGTGTCTCGCCAAGGCGGCGACGAATTCATAATAATGCTGGAAGACCTGAGCGAAAATACAGAAGAAGCCACCGCAAAAGCCAAGACCATCGGCGAGAAAATCCTTATTTCATTGAATCAGTCCTTTCAACTCAGCAACCACGAGTACAAAAGCACCCCAAGCATCGGCATTACACTGTACATCGATCATCAGCATACTATCAATACACTGCTGAAACGGGCGGATACCGCCATGTATGGCGCCAAAGCCGCAGGCCGCAACACCTTGCGCTTCTTCGATCAGGACATGCAAGAGACGGTTACGGCTCGCGCCTCCCTGGAAGCGGATTTGCGCTTTGCACTGGAGAAAAATCAACTCAAACTCTATTTTCAGCGACAAGCGCGCCACGACGGCCTCACCATCGGCGCCGAAGTGCTGTTGCGTTGGGAACACCCTGAACGCGGCTTTATCTCGCCGCTGGAGTTCATTCCACTGGCTGAAGAAAGCGGACTGATAGAGTCTATTGGGCGCTGGGTACTGGAAGCCGCCTGCGCCAAACTTAAATTGTGGCAAGATCATGCACACACCCGGCATTTACAGCTTGCCGTTAACATCAGTGCGCGTCAATTTCATCACATCGGTTTTATCGAGCAAATATGCACCCTGCTGGACAAAGCCGCAATCGACGCAAACCGACTCAAACTCGAATTTACCGAAAGCCTGGTGTTCGACAACATCTACGACACCCTTACCAAAATGCAGAGACTCAAAGAACTCGGCGTGGGCTTCTCATTGGATGATTTCGGCTCCGGCTATTCATCACTGACCTACCTGACGCAACTGCCATTCGATCAACTTAAAATCGACCAGTCTTTCGTGCGCAACATCGGGATCAAACCTGCCGACACGGTGGTCGTGCAAACCATCATCGGCATGGCCAACAATCTAGGCATGGACATCATTGCCGAAGGCGTGGAAACGGAACAGCAACGCGCATTCCTGAAACGTCACGGCTGCCATGCCTATCAGGGCAACCTGCTCGGCAAGGCAATGCCGCTGGAGGAATTTGAGCGTTTTTTGGAGATTTAAAGTTTACGGAGGGAATTGCAGACGGCTTTAACCACTCCCAAAGACTTAATTTAAAACGGTGGCGCCCTGTTCGCATTACCTTCATTCACTAAGCCACCCACTTCCTGCCGTGACAGGCATAGTCTAGCATCAGGTAAAACACGTTGTCGCACTTCTCCCGGAATAACACCCGGTCGTAGCTTTCCGGCAGATTGGTGTCCAGCACCTTCTCGACAGCAGAGCGCACCTGCTTTTGGGTCTGCGTATCCTTATACCAATCCTGTACCAGCACCTTGGGATGCTCGTCTAGCAAACGGTGCAGCAAAGAT
Organism: Methylobacter sp. Wu8; assembly: GCF_036440755.1. NCBI lineage: Bacteria > Pseudomonadati > Pseudomonadota > Gammaproteobacteria > Methylococcales > Methylococcaceae > Methylobacter > Methylobacter sp. Wu8. The sequence goes on from NZ_JAZGVT010000075.1 coordinate 33,940, forward strand.
TTGGCCGCCAACCTGACGTTCTGCGTTTCCTCCTGCGTCATTTTGTCTTTCTTCAGCAGATCGAACAGTTCCAATTCGTCTTCTGACAGGCCCTCGCGAATGTGCCGCTCGTCTTCCGTGCGCAAATCTTCGGTGAATTTCATCAGGTCTTCATAAGAGTTCTCGGTGGATGAGCCGCCTGAATTGTAGGTATCGATAATCTGTTGCAAGCGCTGAGCAAAGTCGGTGCGCGTCGCATTCTGTTGCAGCATCAGCTCCAGCTTGCGTTGCAGGAAAGCACGCAGGTCGGCGATTTCAATGTTCTTGTAGGTTGCCTGCTTGAACTCTTCGCGCAGCTTATCGAAGTTGATCTTGCTGAGATCCCAGGTCTTACCCTTCTGGATGATCCGGTATTCCGCGCTGTATTGCCGCACCTTGAATGCCTCCGAGTCGTTCACCACCACACTCTCATCCAGCAATTCGGCGATCTTCAGGCTGATCGCGTCGATGTCCTTCTGCTCGACGAGACTGTCTATCACCCCACGCAAATACTGGAACACTGCAACCTCGCGCCCCTTGCCGCTTCCCAGCACTTCCGGCTTGCACGCTTCATACAATGATGTGATGGTGTTCTCGTACACGTTGAAACCCTTGCGCCATTCGTCGTTCGCCAGCAAGGTGTCGGCAAATGACTTAAACCGCCCGAGCTTGCTGAACACATCCTCGCTGTCCAAGACCTCGCGCAACGCAACCTCTTTCTCGTGACAGAACACCAAACCCTGTTCAATCGCATCGTCCAGCAGGCGGAACAGCTCCGCCTTTTCCTTGACCGGCGGATCAATCTCATCACCGCCTTGCGCGTAATCCTTCAGCGCCAGCTTCATGTTGCGGAACACGTTGTAGTAATCCACGATCTCGCCGTTGCGCTTCTCCACCTCATTGATCTTCCACGACGTGACTCGGTTGGCGCGGGCGATGGTCTGCATCAGGGTGTGGCCCTGCATCGGCTTGTCGAGATACAGCGTCGAAAGCGTCGGCGCATCAAAGCCCGTCAGCCACATCGCGCAGACGAACACCAGTTGCAGCGGATCATGCTCATCCTTGAAGTTGAATTCGATGTCGTGGCCGTGCTCCTGCTTGTTCATACGCTCGCGGTGCGGCTTGATGTTCAGCTTCTGATCCGCAAACTTCTTCTCTTCATCCGCGTCTTCGCTGACCACCACCGCCATTTCCACCGCGCGCATGTAGTCAACGATCTGGCTCAGTCGCCTCTTCTCAACGTCGTTAGCTGATTTATTGATGCGTCCCCGCAACTCTTTAATCTCTTCCTTCCACAAGCGCTGCACCTTGTCGTACATCTTCACGGCGGTGAATTTGTCTATCGACACCACCAGCCCTTTACCCAGATAGCCGCGCCGGGGAAAGTGATAGACGATGTCCCGCGCAATTTTCTCCAGACGGTCGTCGCGCTTGATGACTTCGACCTCCTTGGCAAAACGTTTCTCCAGCTTAGCCTGTTGCGCTTCGTCCAAACTCTCGTCCTCCAAAATCCGGTAAAACTCCTCGCTCAAGCCCTCATTCTGGTTCAGCACCTCCGGTACGCGCTTTTCGTAAAACAGCGGCACCGTCGCGCCGTCGTCCATCGACTGCTGGAAGTTGTACTCCGAAACATAACCGCCGAACCACGCATTGGTTTTGCGCTCGCGTCCCAACAGCGGCGTACCGGTGAACGCCAGATAGTTCGCATTGGGCAAGCCCTTGCGCATGTTCTCCGCCAGTGACTTGTATTGCGTGCGGTGCGCCTCGTCCACGATCACGATAATTTCGTTGCTTGGCGAAAGCTCAGGATATTCCGGGCCCTTGTCCCAGCGGAATTTCTGGATCAGCGTGAACACCACGCGCTTGTGCTGCCCTAAGAATTTGCGCATCTCCTCGCTGTTCTTGGGCTGCGCGGCTTCGGCCTCGCTGACCGTGCGCGTGTTCAGGAAGTTGCGATAAATCTGCCCGTCCAGATCGTCGCGGTCCGTCACCACCACAAAAGTAAAATTGCCGGTCTGTTTGCGGAAGATTTTACGCGCGTAAAAAATCATCGAGAAGCTCTTGCCCGAGCCTTGCGTGTGCCAGAACACACCCAGCTTGCCCGCCAGCTCATCGCGCCTGAGAAAGGCGTCGTAGGCCCGGTTCACGCCGATGAACTGGTGGTTCTGCGCGATAATCTTCGAACTGTCCTTGTAGTAGAGAATGAAATTCTCCACGTAATCAAGCAGCCGCTGCCCTGGCAGCAAGCCTTCAATCACGCCTTCCAGGCTGATGCCCTGTTCGCGTATCGCGGCGCGGTCGATCTTCTGCTTCTCGTCATCCGCGCGCAGCCAGTTGAAAAAATGCTCCCACTCCGCCGTGATGCTGCCCACCTTGGTCTCCATCGCGTTGGACAGCACGCAAAAAGCATTGGTCAGGAACAGCTGTGGAATCTCCGTTTTGTAGGTCGTCAGGTTGTCGTCATAGGCGTTGCGCAACTTCACGTTCGAGTTTTTCAGCTCGATGAACACCAGCGGAATGCCGTTGACGTAGAGCAACACATCCGGGCGGCGGAAGCCGCGCTCGCCCTTGATCCAGAGCTGGGTGACAGCCAAGTAGCGGTTATTGTCCGGCGCGTTGAAATCCAGCAACCGCACCAGCTCCTGCTGCCGCACACCCTGCGCGTTGTCGAATTCCACCGGGATGCCGTCGCGCAGCAGGCCGTAGATTTCCCGGTTCGCGGCGATCAAAGTCATTGCCTGCCGCCGGTCGAGCAATTTTTCCAGCGCGCTGTCTATGGCTGTTTCCGGGATGTCCGGGTTCAGGCGAATCGCAGCTTCCCGCACCCGGTCGGACAAAATCACATTTCGCTTGTTGGCGCGGTTCGAGCCGTCGTTCAAATCTTCCGCGTCAGTCGTGTAACAGTCGAGCGCGTCGAAGCCGTGCAGATGCTGGAGCTTCTGCACCAGCGCTTGCTCGATTTGGTCTTCGGAAATGAAGTTAGGCATAAGAGCTAGAAGCCTTGTCTGGCTATGCCAGACCGCTTTGGCAAGGCTCTCCTGAGCAACATCGAAGGGCACAGGGCAGTCATGGTGGGCGTAGCCCACACTACGGTTACTTCGTCATTCATTATCAGCACCCTTCATCTCCGGCAACAACCTCAACTCCCGCTCCATCTCCGCTTTCAACTCTGCTTCCGTCGGCAAAACCAGCCGGTATTTCGACGCGAACAACTGCTCGCTCTCCTTGAGCACCGAGTAACGCACCACCGTTTCATCGTGCTGGGAGCACAGAATGAGGCCGATGCTGGGGTTGTCGTCAGGCTGACGTTTGAGATCATCGAACATACGCACGTACATATCCATCTGCCCGACATCCTGATGCGTCAGCTTACCCGCCTTGAGGTCGATCAGCACGAAACACTTGAGCAGGTAATTGTAAAAAACCAGATCGATGTAAAAGTGGCTGGTTTCGGTACTGATGCGAAACTGGCGACCGATGAAGGCAAAGCCCTTGCCCATCTCCAGCAGGAATTTTTGCAGGTTGTCCATGATGGCCTGCTCGATGTCCCGCTCCAAGGTTGCCGGACTTTCCGGGATGCCCAGAAACTCAAGCACGTAAGGGTCTTTGATGAAGTCGCCCGGCTGGTGCGGTTCGGATGCGCCCGCCGCTTCCAGCGCAGCCCGCTTATCGGGCGAAGTCAACAGGCGCTCGTAAAAATGCGTATTGATATTACGTTCCAAAACGCGCGAGCTCCAGTTCTGATCAGCCGCCTCGTTCATGTAGAAGTCCCGCGCCGAGGGATTCTCCACCCGCATGATCAGGCGATAATGGGTCCAGCTCAATTGGCTACGCAGTGCGTAGCCTTTTCCATAATCGGGATAGGTAAGGAAAAACTGGCGGAAGTTTTTCAGGTTGGAATAAGAAAAGCCGTTGCCGAATTCGCCGCTCAGGCTGCGCGACAATTCGCGCAGAATACTCGCGCCATATTCCGCGCGCTGCTGCCCTTGCTGTTCCTCCTCGAAGATGCGGCGGCCTATGTGCCAGTATGATTCCACCATGGCGAAATTGACTGCCGAATAAGCCTTCTGCCGCGCCTGAAAAAGAATGGCACGGATATCGCCGAGCAAGTTGCCGCTTGCCGTCACGGGCTGTTGGTGGTCAGTGCTCATGAGCGAACTCCTCCATGCCGGGCAGGAACTGGACGTCGGAATTTATGCGCCTTCCCAAGCTCTCGTTTTTATGCACAAGTCTACTCAAGATCGTCACCATTGGCATGGACTCAGCAATGGCCAGCTCGGGAGTAGGCCGGAATAAGGCCATCCAAGCGCATAGCGCGAGGTGGCGTTTCCGGCGAATTTGGGGATTTCTGCCGGAAACGCCAGTTCTCGCTACCGCTCGAACCGACTTATTCCGGCCTACTTCTTTAATTCTTGGGCACTTTAACAGAGTAATCTCAGACTGCATGATCAACCTCCTCCATGCCGGGCGGGAACTGGATGTCGAGGTTTTCGACGGAGAGTTTGCCGGAGATGAGGCGAGGAAGTAATAGATCACGAGTCGCGATTAGCTTGGTATTCTGTCTATGGTACCTCTCAATAGCTTTGAAGATCGGGGACTCAAGCTCATCGAATTTTTCTACTAGCTTTTCGGGCGGAGTAAGAATTTCAATCTTTTTGAAAGTACCTTTCGTCAATTCGGCAAAGGTTGCTCCGCCGGACAGCAACTCAAAATGCGGCTTCGCCAGTTTTATCCAGTGATACAGATACGATAAACGATACTGTGCATTCGGGATGCAAGTAATGAATCCTTGGTTTGTGCAAGCTGGAGTTAGGTTGATTCCGACAGCACCGATGGTGGCACGACTTGTTAGCATCACCGAATATGCCGGAAACATCTTGGCTGAACTCTTATTGAAACCTTCCTCGGTACATTGGTTACCAGACCGTTCCAGAAAAATGCCATTCGCGCCTGTAATGTCTGAAGGTGTAAACCAATTCACGTCCCCGCCATCCCAATAACGACTGACTTCCTTTGTTGGGGTGCCGCCGCCAGTAAAATCAAATGCTTTCTCCAATTTCACCAGTTTCCAGCCTTCCGGCACGCCTTTGATGACCTTCACCTTGTCATGGCCGGGGAAGCGCAGGCGAACGAACCATTCGCAGTAGATTTCCTCGGCTATCTTTTCCAGCAGCACGATGCGCCGCTGGTTATTTTCGATCAGCTCGTCATACGCCGAGAGAATCGCCGCGATTTTTTCTTGAACAGATAGTGGAGGTATCGGGAGTTTGATTCGCTTTAGATCTTTTATGGGTAGCTGGGGCTGAGCTGCCCCGGATGAATACAACGAATACTGCGTTTTAAGCAGTGGAGATTTGAATAGGTGATAGGAATAGTAAGGAGATACGCTCTCGGCACACCTTAAAACTACCATGCCGGAGTTAATCCTTATGTGCTCATACGAAATATTGTTGTGAAAGAAACCAACACTTCCAACAGTTCCCCTGGTGGTTAATACAACGTCCTTTCTACGCAGTTTTCCTTTGCGAAGTAGAGCGTCCTTATTTTCAGTGATGAAATCACAGGATGAAAAATCAAAACAATCATTTTTAATATTCCCTGTGTTCAAGAACAGGCAATACCCCTCGTTAGCAAATTCATCCTTGCTTGGGTAATTCGCACCGCGATCACCATCAATGATAGTTATATCGGCATCTGCAATTTCTTTAACATGCCAGCCAATTGGGAAAGCATTAAAAGAACTCATGATTCACCTACCAAGTTCTTTATGTTGTGACCTATCACTACCTCCAACTCTCGCGCCGAACCATTCAGGCTGGTCAGTTCTTCGTTCATCGCCAGTAACTCATCAATGAACTCTTCTTCCGTCTTACCATCCTCCTCAATCACTACACCGACATAGCGCCCGGCATTCAGCGAATAGTCCTGCTCCTGCAAATCCGCCGGGCTGGCGAGCTTGCACAGACCGGTGACATCTTCATATTCCGCCTTAGGAAAGCGTTCCTGCAACCAGTGGATGTGCTGGTAGAAGATTTCGGCGCTCTTTACTTCCTTGTGCAATTCTTCCAACGCGCCCTTGAGAGCATTGGTCTTGCGGTCGGTGGTGCCGCGTTTTCCTTCTGCCTGCGCCTGTTCGGCCGCTTGCTTCTCATGCTTACGCACGACCTTGTCCAAATGTTTCAAGCCTTCATGCAGCGCGGCAAAGAAAGGATCGAACGCCTCGCGCAATTGCTGCTGCGCCTTGTTCTTCTTGTCCACGGCTGTCTCATCAGCATGTTTTTCCCGGTATTGCGCGTAGCGGGTTTTGAGTTTCGCCAGCCTCGCCCATTGCTGCACCAGTTCGCCCACGGCCTGCTTGCCACCTGCATCATCCAGCACTTCGAGCAGTTGCGCACAGACGGGTTCGACGCTGGTTTTGTTCTCGACCAGACGCTGCATGCCTGCCGCGAAATAGCGGTCTATCAGCTGGACGAATTTGTCGCGCCGCCCTTTGTGCAACTGGCTGATGATTGCGATATTCTGGATATGTTCTTCGCTGAATTCGCGGTGGGCGCGATCTATCTGGGTGAAGATGTTGCGCGCATCGATGAACAAGATTTTGTCGTCGGTCTTGGCCTTGTCGAAGAACCACAGCGTGGCCGGGAGCGTGACGGTGTAGAACATGTTCGAGGGCAGCGTCAGCATCGCGTAGATCAGGTTCTGTTCGATCAGCGTCTTGCGAATGTCGGCTTCGGAGTGGCGCGCATCGGATGCGGAATTCGCCATGACCAGCGCGGCGCGGCCTTGGTCTTTAAGCGAGGTGGCGAACAGGTTGATCCACAGGTAGTTGCCGTTGGGCACGGTTTCCTTGCCTTCGTCGGCTTTCTTCACTTTCGATTTGTTGCGCGGGATGCCATAGGTGTTGAAGCGGCTGTCTTTCTCCACGCTGGACAGGCTCACGTCGTCCACGTTGAACGGGGGATTGGCGAGCACGTAATCGAATGCGCCGAAACTTTGGTACGGGTCTTCGTAGTAGGTGTTGGCCTGCTTGATTTCGCCGCGCAGGCCGTTGACCGCGAGGTTCATTTTGGCGAGGTTGACGGTGTCGCGCGTTTTTTCCTGGCCGCAGACGTACACGCCGCTTTCCGAGCCTTTCAGCTCTTTGCGGTGTTCCGCGATGAACTGGGCAGACTGCACGAACATGCCGCCGGAGCCGCAAGCGGGATCGAACACTTTGCCGCCGTGCGGTTCGATGATCTCGACCATCAGCCGTACCACGGAACGCGGCGTGAAAAACTCGCCGCCCTTTTGGCCTTCGCTGCGCGCGAATTCGGACAGGAAATATTCGTAAATCTGGCCGAACAAATCGCCGGTGGCATCGGCGGGTATGTCGGCGAAGGTGCGCAGCAGCGATTGCGGCAGGGTCTTGTCGGTGCGGGTCAGCGCGGCATATTCGTCCTTGGGCAGCACGCCTTCGAGTTCGGGCTTGTATTCCTCGATGAGCTTCATCGCCTCCTTGAGCGCCTTGGCGATGTCTTTTTCTTCCGGGAGGTTCAGCAGGTAGTCGTAGCGCGCATGGTCGTGCAGGTAAAAGCCGCATTTCTCGATCGCGATTTCAGAAACCGGTTTCTCGCGGCGGGAGCCTTTAAGTTCCTGGTATTCGGCGATGATCTCCGCCTCATGGCGGCGATAGTTATTGTCGGCAAACTTGAGGAAGATCAGCCCCAGCACCGGGGTCGAGTATTCACTGGCTTTGAGGTCTGAGTTCGCGCGCAGCTTGTCCGCCGCGCTCCACAAATCGGCTTCAAGCTTTTTGAGTTGGTCTTTGTTCATGAATTCCGTTTATTTTATTTGTCCGGTTCAGGCGATAAAAGCGCAGGTGAATCATTTGCGAACATGCAATCATCGCTTGGCCTAGCCTCTGTTCACAGAGGGTAAAGAGTGATTAAAAAATCATGAAGGACAAAGCCTTATGTGTTTATATTTACAAAACTGATGTTACACACGGATGGTATTTCTCCCGTTTGCCGCGCCGAGCACCGGAGCTTTTATCGAGAACAGCCCGTTAGGGGTGCGGCAGGGATGCCGCACGTCAGCAGAGGGGTAGGAGCCCCTTCTGCGGACCCTCGATAAAAGCGAGGAGCGCAGGAAGCAAGCGGCAACCGGGTCGCCTTTTCTTTGGTTACTTTCTTTTGGCGAAGCAAAAGAAAGTAACTCGCCTTCGGGTGCGAGAACCCGATTCAAATAATTGTCGCGGTAGCGACACTTTTAATAATAAAAATGTTAACGCAGTCTAAATTCGAATAACTGCGTAACATCAGTTACGACTTGTTCCGTTCGCCCCGAGCCTGTCGAAGCCTGTCATGAGTTTACCGAATGGGGCTCACCACGAACGGCTTAACTATACGACATTGGGTATACCCTAGAACGGAATATCATCATCGAAATCGTCATAATTTGGTGGCGGCGGCATGGAACCGGGACTGCTTTGCGGCGTCGATTGCTGCGGCTGGCTGGCGGGTTTCGATGATGGCGCGGAATATCCGCCCTGCGCATGGTCGCCGCCAAAATCGGAAGTGCCGCCGCTACGGCTGTCCAGCATGTTCATGGAATCGGCTACGATTTCGGTCGTATAGCGATCCTGGCCATCCTGAGCTTGCCATTTTCGGGTGCGAATATGGCCCTCGATATAGGCCTGACTGCCTTTTTTTAAATATTCGCCGGCGATTTCGGCCAGACGATTAAACATTACCACCCGATGCCATTCTGTTTCTTCGCGGCGCTCGCCGGTTTGCCGGTCTTTCCAGCGCCTGGAGGTCGCCAGACTCAGCGTCGTAACGGCCCCGCCGCTCGGCATGTAACGAACTTCCGGGTCTGCACCCAGCCTTCCTATCAACATCACTTTATTAAGCATCTATCTCTCCCCTTGTTGTCGCGATTATGCGTTGACGTATTGCGCGATCAAACCTTGCAATTGATCTTTATCCAGCTGCTGGTTATCGACTTTAAGATAAGCCAATGCTTCTTCATAATGCAGCGTGATTTCCTCTACACCGTTCAGTTTAAGCATTTCGGCAGCAAATTCGTTGGCGTCCTGCTCGCTGAGTTGTTCCAGCGCTATCAACAGGTTCGCCACATAGCGCGGAGGCTTCATCCATAAGGACACCAGCAACCAGCTGAACGCGGCAGCGGCGCAAAACAAGAACACCGCGCTAACCCCGAACCGGCCGTTAAACCAGCCGCCGACGAGCCCGCCCATGAAAAGCCCCATGAATTGCGAACTTGAATAAGCGCCCATCGCGGTGCCTTTCAAATCAGCCGGCGCAGTCTTCGATATTAAGGAAGGCAATGTCGCCTCCAGCAGGTTGAAACCGCAAAAAAACAGCCACAAGAAACCGATAATCCCGGCCAAATTTTGTTGAACTGCCGACAAACCCAATTCAGCCATGACCAGCACCGCAATGGCGCCCAGAAACACCTGCTTCATTTTGCGTTTCTTTTCTGCCAGGATGATGAACGGCACCGCGAATGTCATTGAAATAACAAACACCGGCAAATAAACCATCCATTCATGCCCCGCCACTAATCCGGCCTTCCTCATCAATGACGGCACCACGACAAAGATGGCCATTAAAATCAGGTGCAAGGTAAAGATGCCGTAATTCAGGCGCAACAGATCAGGATTTTTCAGCACATGCAGCATTTCCTCGGGCACGACTTCCGCATCCCGGTGCAATTTGGACTTTTGCGGATCGGGTACGACAAAAATAATCGCCAAGATAGCCAACAAGGTCAGCACCGCAGTCACCCCAAACACGCCCTGTACACCGCCGAAGCCGGAAATAACGGGCCCGGCTATGATGCCGACGCCGAACGACGCGCCGATGCTGATGCCGATAATCGCCATCGCTTTAGTGCGGTGAACCTCCTGGGTCAAATCGGCCACCAAGGCCATAATGACGGCCGAAACCGCACCGGCGCCCTGGAAAGCCCTGCCCACCAAAACCCCGTAAATGGTCGTCGACAGCGCCGCGATCACGCTGCCGATAAAAAACAGCACCAAGCCGATAATGATCATTTTTTTACGGCCGAAACGATCCGACAACAGGCCGAAAGGGATTTGCAACAGAACCTGGGGCAAACCGTAAATGCTCATCGCCAGACCGATCAAGGCAGGCGTTGAGCCCTCAAGCTGCTCGGCGAATAAAGATAACACCGGCAAAATCATAAACAGCCCCAGCATCCGCAACGCGTAAATGCTTGCCAGCGACCATGTAGCGCGTTTTTCCGATGAAGTCATCGAACTTGTAATGTCCTGCATTGTTGTCAAAACCAGCTTCTCCTTTTGAACCAGAATTATCAAGAAATGTTGGGCACGCCTCGCGCACCGTTTTCCAGCGTCAGCATAGGTAAGCGCTGCGAACCTTACTAAGCCGGTGGTTTATCTCATTATTTTAATGGCGTGCATTATAACAAGCTTTATTTATCGCACCCGCTCATTTGTGCTTTAACTAAACAGCGCTGTAATCTGCGTCAATAAATCCAACCAGATGGCTTTAAAATCAACAGATGAAATGTGACTGGCCCTAACCATGCCGACAATACCGACCATAATCCAAAACACGTTCAGCAAGGTATAGGCGCTGTCCTTCTTGAGTATCGAAACCAGGAAAGCATCACCGCATCCGTGGTGTTAAAAGCCCAGACAAACATAAACGGACTTTCCGGGCCCATCCAACTGACCAGCGAGAAGCTGAAAATACGCATCAGCACGCCGACCATTTCAATGAATCGAATATATTTGAAAACGAATGAATTTAATGCGTTGATCATTATTTAAAACCGCTAGTGTGCGCCGTTTGTGTTCATGCGGCTTTGCTCGTATATTATACGGTTGTTGAAATTGCCGGAATTATTTAATGGATACGATTAGCATTCGTGGCGCCAGAACGCATAACCTGAAAAATATCGATCTTGACCTGCCCAGAGATCAACTGATCATCATCACCGGGCTGTCCGGTTCGGGCAAATCGTCGCTGGCCTTCGACACCATTTATGCCGAAGGGCAACGGCGCTACGTGGAATCCCTTTCCACCTACGCCCGCCAGTTCCTGTCGATGATGGAAAAACCCGATGTCGACCATATCGAGGGCTTGTCCCCGGCCATTTCCATAGAACAAAAATCCACCTCGCACAACCCGCGTTCCACGGTCGGCACCATCACCGAAATCTACGATTATTTACGGTTGCTCTATGCCCGCGCCGGTACGCCGCGCTGCCCCGAACATCATGTCTCGCTGGAAGCGCAAACCGTCAGCCAGATGGTCGATCATGTGCTGTCGCAAGCGCCCGACCAGCGCTGGATGCTGCTGGCGCCGGTGGTCAACGACCGCAAGGGCGAACATATCCAACTGCTGGACGACCTGCGCGCACAGGGCTTCATCCGCGCCCGGATTGACGGCACGGTGTACGACCTGGACGAGCCGCCGGTGCTGGATTTAAAAAAGAAACACACCATCGAGGTCATCGTTGACCGCTTCAAGATTCGCGACGACATCGCCTTACGACTGTCCGAATCCTTCGAGACGGCCCTGCGCATCGCCGACGGCATTGCGATCGCCGCCTGCATCGATGATGCGACCGAACTGATGTTTTCCGAGCGTTACGCCTGTCCTCATTGCGGCTACTCGCTGTCCGAACTTGAGCCTCGCATCTTCTCGTTCAACAACCCGAAAGGCGCATGCACCAGTTGCGACGGCCTGGGCGTGCGCCAGCATTTCGATCCCGAGCTGATTATCCATAACCCCGACATCAGCCTTGCCGGCGGCGCGATTCGCGGCTGGGACCGGCGCAACGCCTATTACTACCAGATCATCTGCTCTCTGGCCAAGCACTATAACTTCGACCCGGAAGCGCCGTTCTCGGAACTGTCCAAAGAACATCAGGACATCATTCTGTACGGCAGCGGCCATGAGGAGATTGAATTCAAATTCATGGCCGGAACCGGATCGGTCAAGAAGAGACGCCACAGTTTTGAAGGCATCATCGCCAACATGGATCGGCGTTACCATGAGACCGATTCGCTACTGGTGCGCGATGAACTGGCCAAATATCTGTCCAACAAACCCTGTAACGCTTGCGAGGGTGCAAGACTTAATGTTTCGGCCAGGAATGTATTTGTTGAAGACTTACCGCTGCACCAGCTGACTCGTTTCCCGATCCGCAAATCATTGGATTTCTTCTCGCAGCTTAACCTAAGCGGAAAGCGCGGCGAAGTTGCGGCAAAAATCGTCAAGGAAATCCAGGAGCGACTGGAATTCCTGGTCAATGTCGGCCTCGACTATTTGACGCTGGATCGTAGCGCCGACACGCTATCCGGCGGCGAAGCGCAGCGCATCCGCCTCGCCAGCCAAATCGGCGCGGGTCTGGTCGGTGTGATGTACGTGCTGGACGAGCCGTCGATAGGCCTGCATCAGCGCGACAACCAGCGTCTGCTGAACACTTTGTTCCGCCTGCGCGACCTGGGCAACACCGTGATCGTGGTCGAGCATGACGAGGATGCAATCCGCTCGGCCCAGCATATCGTCGATATAGGCCCCGGCGCAGGCGTGCATGGCGGGCAGATCATTGCCCAAGGCACGTTGGAAGACATTATCAACAACCCGGACTCGTTAACCGGCCAATATTTATCGGGGAAAATCGGCATTACCTTTCCCGAAAAACTGACGCCCGTCGATAAAGACAAACAGATCGTTATCCGCAATGCGCACGGCAATAACCTGAAGAACGTCGATATTGCATTCCCTATCGGCCTGCTGACCTGCGTGACCGGCGTCTCCGGTTCCGGCAAATCGACGCTGGTTAACGATACTTTGTACTGCCATGCGGCGCGGTTAATCAACCGCGCCGGCGTCATTCCCGCACCCTGCGACGCGATTGAAGGCCTGGAGCATTTCGACAAAGTCGTCGATATAGACCAAAGCCCGATCGGCCGGACGCCCAGATCGAATCCGGCCACTTATACCGGCCTGTTCACGCCGATACGCGAATTATTTTCGGCGACGCCGGAAGCGCGTTCGCGCGGTTACACGCCCGGCCGGTTCAGCTTCAACGTCAAAGGTGGCCGCTGCGAAGCCTGCAAAGGCGACGGCGTGATTAAAGTCGAAATGCATTTTTTGCCGGATATTTTCGTCCATTGCGACAGTTGCCACGGCAAACGTTACAACCGGGAGACGCTGGAGATACGCTACAAAGGCAAAACCATCAATGAAGTGCTGGACATGACCGTCGAAGATGCGGCCGAGTTTTTCAAACCCGTGCCGGTGCTGGCCCGCAAATTACAAACTCTGGTCGAGGTAGGCTTGAGCTACATCACGCTGGGGCAGAATGCGACCACCCTGTCCGGCGGCGAAGCACAGCGGGTCAAGCTCGCCAAAGAACTGTCCAAGCGCGATACCGGCAAGACCTTGTACATCCTGGACGAACCGACCACCGGCCTGCACTTCCACGACATCAAGCAATTGTTGGGTGTGTTGCATACTCTGCGCGATCACGGCAATACCGTGATCGTCATCGAGCATAATCTGGATGTAATTAAGACTGCGGACTGGATCATCGACATGGGACCGGAAGGCGGCGACGGCGGCGGAACGCTGGTTGCTGAGGGGACGCCTAAGCAGGTTTCCGAGAATACGGCTTCGCACACGGGGGAGTATTTGAAGCGGTTTTTTGAGTAGTAGTTATGTAGGTCGGGCATGCTGTTTATGCCCGACATTTCCGTTTCAAAAAAACAAAGATTTGAGGTTTATCTATAGCTCTCCCGTAATCGAACACCTGAACGTCGGGCAACGAAAAAGCTGTTGCCCGACCTACTCGACTTTGCCCCATCACCGGATGCCGAAATGCAGGAGACGAAACAGTTACCTAATCTACTCGGCTAACGCCTATCTAACCTACAGCGCAGCCATAAACTCGGCTACTGTCAAACCCGCCATGCGAGTCAAAATACCTCCGGCAAAGCCGGAGGCTTGTATATGTGAACCGCTCAAAGCGGGTTAAATATGCGCCACCTAAAGGATGGCGACGCTCTAAAACAGGTTTAATTAATCATGGGTAACCCCCCGGCTCTGCCGGGGGGTTACCCATGATTAATTAGGCTTCTTAGCGTTCCTTTTGCAACCTCCCGATGATCGGGAATAGACAAAGTGATTGTTTCTCCTTCCTTGACCATAATGATGTGGCTTCCACTCTGCCGCGCAACCTGCCATCCCAGTGATTCGAATACGATAACAACCTCGCGTCCCCTGAGAACGGGAAGCGAAGGCGGCATTATGCTGCGACCTCGATTTGCCGAGTCTCAATAGTCAAAGGCAATCCACGCTCAGCGCGAACCTGGAGGCACTGGTATATTGCATCCTGGATATTTTCTAACGCCTCATCCTTAGTCTGGCCTTGGCTAACACAACCGGGGATGGCTGGGCATTCGACGACCCAAATGCCATCCTCGCCTCGATCGATTGTCACATTAAATTTCATATATTTTCTCTAAGTTTTATTTGTTGAACCTAAAGGCAGCGTTTTTGACAACCGGTAGGTCAGGTATGTTGTTTATATCCCCATCATCCAGCTAGAAAAATTTGTTAAAACTATAGCCGATAGCGATCACCGATTTCAAACAATTGCATTTCTCCTATCAATCCTTCACCAATTTTTTCCCTAGCTTTACATTCATTACTGTGTGCTGCCAATGAAACATAGATCAGTGCATTACGCACGAGCTTAAGTAACTTTATAGCCTGCTGCTTTAATTCGCGATCACTGATCGGATATGACAATTCATGCCCTTCTTTATCACGCCAATTACTCGTGTCACAAAGTATATGGTCATGAACTTTCAGATATTTATGAGTAATATGATTACGAATATAGTTCAAGTGGCGGGCATCAGGTTCCATCGGTTGGCTAGAATCTGCTTTGTAGTATAGGTCTTTGCTTACCCAGTAAAGCCCTCTCAATGGCCAATTTTCGGAATTAGCAAAAATTGCTGCAAGTCCCTTCTCTTTATTGGCACGTTCAAACCATACGGTATCGAAACTAATTTTTTTTATGGGAAGATTTAGATTCCAATATTCATTTATTAAATATGCGATTTTATCGAATATAGCATAAGCGGCAAGAAAAGCCATTTTTAGCTTTTCGACCCATAGACGGGAATAACGATAATCTAGCGTATTGTACAATTTGACTCGTTTATCTGAAAAATGAATACCTTTACTAGATTCTTCTATTGCTTCAAAAAGTATATAGCGTGCAGATACATATTCTTGTTTTAATTGATTATATATCCCATAAACTTCAGGCGGCGCTGAAGAGACTTCATCATTAGATACGACAATTGATGGAAATGTAAGTGCATCATTAGCAGCAATATCTACCGCCCCTAGATCATTTAATGGATTAAGAAAAAGCCTACGCTCCAAACACCAAGTTCGATATTTTTTTTCTAGTTTAGATCGGCCCCTAGATCCGCTTTCTGGTTCAAAGCTGAAAGCATCCCAATTACCAAGGGAACCTAGATATTCCAACCATTCTAGGATCTCAGAAACAGCATGCTCTTCTACACCTAGTGTCAAAGCAATTTGTATGGATTTGTAGGCTTCATGAAGAAATATTGGTTGATGTCCTGTATCGTATAAGTGTCTTGCATACCAACACAGACAATGCCCCCTGTTTGAAATTGCCATTGCAAATCTCGGATGCTGATTTAAAACTTCATCCCAAATTTCTATAGCTTCAGCAAATCGACCAACATGATTAAGTGCATTCGCCAAGTTTGTACCAACCCTAAACCTTAAGTCAGACTGATCTTGCTCAAACGGTATTAAATAACATTCAGATAATGAAAGTCTTAGACAATAAATTTCTTTTTCTACATTGGGGCTACTCCAAGCCCAGCTATCAGCATTTCCATTAGCCTGCCTAATTCCCGCATAGCAATTTGCAGCAAAGAAATATAGTTGAGCTGCATACAAACCGGTAATTTCTTTGGTTGAAAGCTCTTCAATTTTATTCAATGCATCTTGAAGCTTTTTTATATCACCATTGTCTAACGCCTGATCAATTTCACTGGCTAAATGGTGCAGTTTTTCTTGCACACTAACGCTCCTTTAGGTTTAAAGCCATATATACGGCAACATATATCCAACAATCTATTTCAGATGTCGTACAGACATGGTTAAAATTAAATAATTCATTGTTTTACTTGAATTAAATTAAGTGTAAAGCAGAAAAACATGCTATACAAACAAATAAGATACCATTTCCCAATTATTCCGTATTCGGTAAGATTTATTGCACCATCCGTCTGATGATTTTGCTAGGGTGACTCACCTATAAATCTTTAATTTAACGTTAGTAAGGGCTTAAAAACATGTTAACCATCCTTGAACTCCCCGTCTTAAACGATAACTACATTTACCTGATTCATGACCCGGTGTCGGGTGAAACCGCTGTGGTAGACCCTGCTGTCGCCCAGCCGGTTTTGGATGTTCTGGATCAAAAAGGCTGGCGGCTCACCACTGTTCTGAATACTCATCATCATGGCGATCATGTCGGCGGCAATCTGGAGCTGAAACAAAAAACCGGCTGCACGGTTATTGCTCCCCTTTCGGACCGGCATAGAATCCCCGGCATCGATCGCGGCGTTGTTGACGGCGATGCGATAACGCTCGGCAAGCATTCGGCCAGAGTCATATCGACTCCCGGCCATACCAGCGGCCATGTTGTTTATCATTTTGCAGACGGCAACATGTTGTTTTGCGGAGACACGTTGTTTGTGATGGGCTGCGGCCGGTTGTTTGAAGGCACCGCCGAACAGATGTGGCATTCGTTGCAGAAATTAAAGGCATTGCCCGGATCGACTCAAATCTATTGCGCTCACGAATATACCCAAGCCAATGGCCGGTTTGCGTTAACGGTTGAGCCTGATAACCGGCAATTACAGCAAAGAATGGAGATCGTCAATCAGCTGAGGGCAAAGCACTTGCCGACTGTTCCGTCGACGATAGCGCAGGAATTAGCGACCAACCCGTTTTTCAGGGAAGACAGCTTGGCGTTGCAGGAAACGATTAACATGGTGGGCAAAAAGCCGGTGGAGGTTTTTGCGGAGGTTAGGCGGTTGAAGGACAGTTTTTAATTACACTCAAATCCGTTCGCCCTGAGCTTGTCGAAGGGCATTTCGCGCAACGACTTAAACCGTTCATGCTTCGACGGGTTCAGCACGAACGGTTTAAGTCAACGCCGAGGCGATCTTAACCCTTAGGCCGCATATGCGGAAACAGCAACACATCGCGTATTGACGGCGCATCGGCAAACAGCATGACCAGACGGTCGATGCCTATGCCCTCGCCCGCTGTCGGCGGCATGCCGTGTTCCAGTGCGACGATATAATCGGCGTCAAAATGCATGGCTTCATCGTCACCGGCTTCTTTTTCTTCGACCTGTTTTTGGAAGCGCGCGGCTTGGTCTTCGGCATCGTTCAACTCGGTGAAGCCGTTGGCGATTTCCCGTCCGCCGACAAAAAATTCGAAGCGGTCGGTGACATGCGGGTCGTCATCGTTGCGCCTTGCCAATGGCGATACTTCAACCGGATACGCGGTAATGAAGGTCGGATTCATCAACCGGCTTTCGACGGTTTTTTCGAATATCTCGATCTGGATTTTGCCCAAACCGTAACCATCCTTGACCGGAATATTCAGCTTCTTGGCGACTTCAACGGCGGCTTCGCGGGTGGCGATATTTTCCGCTTTTAAGTCGGGATTAAAATGCAGGATCGACTCGAACACGGTCATGCGGTCGAACGGTTTGCCGAAATCGTATTGCTCGCCCTGATAAGTAACCGTAGTTTGCCCCAACACTTCAATCGCGACGCCGCGCAGCATGGCTTCGGTTAAATCCATCAAGTCGCCGTATTCCGCGTAAGCCTGATAAAACTCCAGCATCGTGAATTCCGGGTTATGCCGCGTCGATAAACCTTCGTTGCGGAAGTTGCGGTTGATTTCAAACACCCGCTCAAAACCGCCGACGACCAGGCGCTTTAAATACAATTCCGGCGCGATACGCAGATACAGCTCCATGTCCAACGCGTTATGGAATGTCCTGAAAGGACGCGCCGTTGCGCCGCCCGGGATCATTTGCATCATCGGCGTTTCAACTTCCAGGAAGTTGCGCTCAATCAGGAATTGACGGATATAGGCGACGACCTTGGAACGGATCAAAAAGGTATTGCGCGATTGCTCGCTCATAATCAAATCCAGGTAACGCTGGCGGTATTTGATTTCCTGATCGGCAATGCCGTGGAATTTCTCGGGCAACGGGCGCAAGGCTTTGGTCAGCAAACGAATGTCATCGACCTTGACGCTGAGTTCGCCGGTCTGAGTTTTAAACAGTACGCCTTCCGCACCGACGATGTCGCCTATATCCCATTTCTTAAACTGTTCGTTGTAAAAACTTTCGGGCAGCGCATCGCGGGTCACATAAAGCTGAATTTTGCCGGACATATCCTGAATATGGCAGAAACTGGCTTTACCCATCACCCGGCGGGTCATCATCCGCCCGGCCAGTTTCACACGCAAAGGTTCTGCTTCGAGCTCTTCCTTGGATTTTTCGCTGTATTCGGCCAACAGTTCGCCGGCCACCACATTGCGGCGAAAATCGGTAGGAAAAGCAATGCCGCCGTTCTCGCGCAACTCGTTCAGTTTGCTGCGGCGTTGCCTGATTTGTTCCTGTTCGTCGTGCTCGATTTCTGACATTTTTTGTTAACTCTTTTGTTTAATTTTACTTTTACAGGCCGCTCTTCAAGCTGGCCTCGATAAATTGATCCAGGTCCCCATCCAGAACCGCCTGGGTGTTGCCTGTTTCGACACTGGTGCGCAAATCCTTGATCCGCGATTGGTCCAGCACATAGGACCGGATCTGGCTGCCCCAGCCTATATCCGACTTGGTGTCTTCCAGCGCTTGGGCCGATTCGCTGCGTTTGCGCATTTCCAGCTCGTACAACTTGGCTTTCAATTGCTTCATCGCGGTGTCGCGGTTTTTATGCTGCGAGCGGTCGCTTTGGCATTGCACGACGATTCCGGTCGGATTGTGGGTCATCCGCACGGCCGACTCGGTTTTGTTGATATGCTGGCCGCCCGCGCCGCTGGCGCGGTATACATCGACACGAATATCCGCGGGATTGATGTCGATGTCGATGTCGTCGTCAATTTCCGGCGATACGAATACCGACGCAAACGAGGTATGGCGGCGATTGCCCGAATCGAACGGCGATTTCCTGACTAGGCGATGCACGCCGGTTTCGGTGCGCAACCAGCCGAACGCATATTCGCCTTCGAACTTGATCGTGGCGCTTTTAATGCCGGCGACGTCGCCTTGCGATTCTTCGATCAACTCGGTTTTAAAGCCCTTACGCTCGCCCCAGCGCAAATACATGCGCTCGATGATCGAAGCCCAGTCTTGGGCTTCGGTGCCACCGGAGCCCGACTGTATGTCCAAAAAGGCGTTATTGGCGTCCATTTGCCCGGAGAACATCCGGCGAAACTCCAGGTCCGCGACTCTTTTTTCAAAGTGCGCCAGATCATCGACGACTGTTTCAACGGTTTCCTCATCGTCTTCTTCGACCGCCATCAACAGCAGTTCTTCCGCATCAGAAAGGCCGCGTTCCAGGTCATTAATGGTATTAACGATGACTTCCAGCTGGCCGCGCTCTTTACCCAAGGCTTGTGCTTCTTCCGGGTTATCCCAGATTTTTGGGTTTTCCAGCTCTCTTAAAACTTCGACTAAACGCTCACTCTTGACGTCAAAGTCAAAGATACCTCCTAAGGGCATCGCCACGGCTTTTTAAGTCGGCTATTTTGTTTTTGATCGGATTTATTTCTTGCATGAAGTGTATTTAACCAATGACAGTCGAGACCAAGCGCATATAAACGCCAGTCGATGAAAATTTTAATAGGGGTGATTATAAACTATTAGCCGGGGCGGTTCATCCCGAGTTACCGGCTTCAGACTATTGGGACAGAGATTTCCATTCCCAATTGAAGCCCCAGTTGCCGCTTTGCCCGGCCTTTATTGACCGCAATCTCGACCAGACCGTTGGAGTTTTTATACCAGAAAGCCTGCTGTTCTTCGACGTCACCGAAAGTGTCGGCCTGTTTGACAGCAATGCCGTTGACCGTCAGAGTCTTGCCGGAAAAGGCCGCACGGTAGCGCAAGCCGGTCATCGCATTGCCGTAATAATCGAAATAAACCACTTCCGCCAAGTCTTCGGGCCAATCGCTTAAATCATCCCGGTCAAATGGCCGCAACAAATCATCCGCCGCATTGATAGCCAGCTTTGCGGCAACGGGAGCGAATAGATCCCGGCCGTGAAAGCTCATCGAGCAATGCTCCGGCCTCCAGGTAATTTCCGACCATTGCGTGTTTTGAGCCTGAACGGCGACGGTATTCAACAAGCCGTTATCCGGCCCGACAAACGCTTGTCCGTCGGCCTGCAAAACCACGGCTCTGCGTTCGCCGCCGACACCGGGATCAACGACCGCCAGAAAAATACTGTTTACAGGAAAACTGTGCCGCAATGCAGCCAATAGGTAGGAACTTAAACGCGGATCGGCTGTCGGCGCATTACTCAGCAGGTTAATAACAGGCGCATTCGGGGCTGTCTGCCGTATCGCCGATTCCATTTGCCCGATATAAGGGCCGGACGGCCCAAAATCGGTAAACAGGACAATACCGGTCACTGAGCCAATACGTCCAACCCGGCATTCGCCGCGCCAGTTCCCGACTGGCTAGCGGCAGACACACCATCCCTGGCGATCGCCGAACCTGCTCCCGGCAGGTTTACGGCATACACACCATCCCTGGCGATAAATGTCATAGCCTGTTCTTCAACGGCTTGCTGGCTGCGCGTTAGTCCGGCAAAGTCGAATAACTGCGTATCGGCCAACTGCGAAGGCGCGACATTTTGCAGGCTGGCGAAAATGGTCTCCAGGCGCCCCGGAAACTGTTTATCCCAAGCGTTCAGCATGACTTTCATCGCTTGGCGTTGCAGGTTTTCCTGAGAGCCGCACAAGTTGCACGGGATAATCGGGTAGTTTTTAAACGCGGCCAAGCGCTCAATGTCTTTTTCACGGGTGTACGCCAGCGGCCGGATGATAATATTTTTTTTGTCGTCGCTTAACAGCTTGGGCGGCATCGCTTTTAATTTGCCGCCGTAAAAAATATTCAGGAAAAAGGTTTCCAGAATGTCGTCGCGATGATGACCCAAGGCTATTTTGGTGACGTTGTTGGCTTCGGCATAACCGTACAAGGTTCCGCGGCGCAAGCGCGAGCACAGGCCGCAGGTGGTGTTGCCCTCGGGGATGACCCGCTTGACCACGCTGTAAGTGTCTCTTTCGATGATATGGTACGGCACGCCCAGCGACGCCAGATATTCCGGCAACACATGTTCGGGAAATCCGGGCTGCTTCTGATCCAGGTTGACCGCGATCAGTTCGAATTCAACCGGCGCGGTTTTCTGCAAATGCATCAGGATGTCCAGCAGGGTGTAGGAATCCTTACCGCCGGACAGGCACACCATGACCTTGTCGCCATTTTCGATCATGTTGTAATCGGCAATCGCATCGCCGACCGTGTGCCGCAATTTCTTTTGCAGCTTGTTGAATTGAGTTCTGGATTTTTGGTTTGGATCTGACATGGTCAGTAGATGTTATATAAATAGAACACGGATGAAACGGATTGGACGGTTCAACACGGATAAAAAAATCCGTCTAATCCTACAATGCGGGGTTCGAGGACCGTTGCCCACTGATATAGTTTTATTTTAACCATGAAGAGCATGAAAGACATGAAGACTTAAATCCTTCATGCCTTTCATGCTCTTCAGGGTAAAAGCTTAAATTTATTTCTGCATGTTTCCAAACAAAAACGTTAGCCGTTGTAGCGCTGGAAAATCAGTGTAGCGTTGGTGCCGCCGAAGCCGAAGCTGTTCGACATAATCGTGTTTAACGTGATGTTGTCTTTACGTTCACGCACGATCGGAATGCCAGCAGCGCCCGGGTCAAGCTGGGTGATGTTGGCCGAGGCACTGAGGAAGTTTTCTTCCATCATCAACAACGAATAAATCGCCTCATTAACGCCCGCCGCGCCCAATGCGTGCCCCGTCAGTGATTTTGTTGAACTGACTAGCGGCACGTTATCCTGTCCGAACACATTGCGCAAGGCTTCAAGCTCCCTGGTGTCGCCGACCGGGGTACTGGTGCCGTGGGCGTTGATGTAATCGATCTTGCTGCCGCCGATAGTCGCCATCGCCTGCTGCATGCAACGCACCGCGCCCTCGCCTGAAGGTTGAACCATGTCGTAACCGTCGGAAGTTGCGCCGTAACCGGTCAGTTCAGCATAAATTTTCGCGCCGCGCGCCTTGGCATGTTCCAGTTCTTCAATCACTAAAACACCGCCGCCGCCGGAGATCACAAAACCGTCACGGGTTTCATCATAAGGTCTTGAAGCTGTGCTCGGCGTGTCATTGTATTTGGACGACAACGCGCCCATCGCATCGAACAACATCGACATCGTCCAATGCACTTCCTCGCCGCCGCCGGCAAACACCACATCCTGCTTGCCCATCTGGATTAACTCCATCGCATGGCCGATACAGTGAGCGCTGGTCGCACAGGCTGAACTGATCGTGTAATTAACGCCTTTGATTTTGTAAGGCGTCGCAAGACATGCGGTATTCGTGCTGGACATACTTCTGGGCACCATATAAGGCCCGACTTTTTTGATGCCTTTTTCGCGCAAAATATCGGCCGCTTCAACGATGTTTGAGGTTGAAGGCCCGCCCGAACCCATCACCAGACCGGTTCTGAAATTCGACACCTCGGACTCGTCCAGGCCGGAATCGTCAATCGCCTGCTGCATCGCAATATAGTTGAACGCCGCGCCATCGCCCATAAAACGTTTTATTTTACGGTCGATAAATGCGTCTAAATCTATGTTGATGGGTCCGTGGACATGGCTGCGGAAACCCATTTCCTGATAAACGTCAGCGAAAGTAATTCCTGAGCGGCCTTCCTTTAGGGAATCGACAACCTCTGTTCGGTTATTCCCTATGCTGGAAACAATTCCTAAACCGGTTACTACGACTCTTTTCATTGTTAACGCCTCTAAAAATCTTCTGTGGAAGTAAACAAACCGACCCGTAAATCGGTAGCCTCGTAAATCACTTTGCCATCGACTTCCATGGTGGCGTCAGCGATACCCATAACCAACTTCCGCATTATCAATCTTTTTAAATCGATCCGATAAGTCACCTTTTTAGCGGTGGGCAATACTTGTCCGGTAAATTTGACTTCACCCACACCCAAAGCGCGGCCTTTACCGGGACCGCCCATCCAGCACAAAAAGAAGCCAACCAACTGCCACATCGCGTCCAGCCCCAAGCAGCCGGGCATTACAGGGTCGCCTTGGAAATGGCAGTCGAAGAACCATAAATCAGGCTTAATATCCAGCTCAGCAACGATCTCGCCTTTCCCGTATTTACCGCCTTCATCAGATATATAGGTAATGCGATCCATCATCAACATATTTGGCAGAGGTAATTGCGCATTTTTCGGTCCGTACAGTTCTCCCCTGCCGGACATCAACAATTCTTCGCGCGTAAAACTGTGCTGTTTCCCCATAATCTTTTATATACCTTAACGTAATTATTATTATTCTAAATTGCACATTATCTAACAGACATCAAAAAAAATCAGCTCAATTTTTAGCCGGACAGCACATCAAGCATCAATTCTTTTATCTTCAAGCCCTTTCTTTCGACTGCCGGGACGCAGGAGGTAGAGTAATGCATGGAGCAATTACCGAGTATGAGTTGCTGATAAATAATCGCATAGGACAGAACTGAAGAGACATATTTCCGGGTTTCATGATAAGGGATAGTTTCTACCCATATATCCGCAGGCATAGCCACGGCACCCGGCAACCACTTTGCGACACGCCCCGGCCCCGCATTATAAGCGGCGACTGCCAATACGAAATGCCCATGAAACTGTTTCAGCAGTTTCTTATAATAAAAAGCGCCGTATTTAACATTAACATCGGGATTGAACAGGCTTTGATCCGACTGCCATTTTTCCTTTAGCTCGCGGGCGATCTGCATGCCCGTTTTCGGCATGATTTGCATCAAGCCCCGCGCGCCGACAGACGACTCGGCGTCCTTGTTGAAAATACTTTCCTGCCGAATCAGGCCGAAAACAATGGCCGGATCGAGGTTCTGCCGGTAGGCATGGTCATGAATCTGGCCCGAATAATAAACCGGAAAGCGCAACGCCAGATCGTCCCAATAATCGGCTTTAACCATCGTAGTAATGGCGATTTGATCCCAATGCCATTGCTGGGCCAATTTGGCCGCGATCATGCGCCGCTCCTTGCTTAATTTTTTTACTGCATACCACCATTGACGCTCGGCTTCCACATTCCTGTTCAGTAAATCAAGCTCCTTAACCACTTTAAAATCGGCTTCATTGGCAAGATTTTCGAGCTCATTCCCAGCCAGAAACACCGGTTTATTGGAGAGTTGATAAGGCTTATTAACCGTGTCGGCGGCCAAGAATCCATAAAAGCTCCGGTCTTCGGCGAGCCTATTGTAAACATCCTGCGCCTGCAAAGAGTTCCCGGTTTTATCCAGCATTCTGGCTTGCCAGTACTGCCATTTAGGATCCTGCCGTTCCTGAGCCGTCAAACCCGCCAACGCCTCCGCAACATGCTGCCAGTTTTGTTCCAGCAAAGCCGCCCTGACTTTCCATTCATTGACTTCCGCGTCAACAACCGGCAATTGCTTAAGACGTTGATAGGCGCTGATGTTTCGGCTGCGCGCCAACGCAATCGCCAGACTGCGCTCTACTTTCCCGGCAGTTTGAGCATCTATCTGGAAAGAGTTTTTTCTATCGTCCCAAAGTTCAACGGCCCGGTTCAAATCAGACTTTGCCAGCCTCGTTACACCATGAGCGAAAAGCCGCCCCATTTGCGCATTAAAAAAGCCGCTGTTTTCAATTAAAGCGGGATTTTGGTGTACCCGCAGCCAACCATCGGCAACATCCTGGTCCGCCGCATCCAACGAACGGCGCACGTATTCGGCCACCGAGACATTATCTTTGTCCAGGGCCAGCTCAAAGCGCCGCCAAACCAGATCCGACGTAAAACCGGGCGACGTCATCAATATCGATAACAGCGGATCGCATTCCTCCGGCAACGAATCCCCGGTAAGCCAGATGTTTTTGGCCTCATTCAACGCCTGCTGTTGATTGCCGGTTTTGTAGATCGCCAGATTGTACTGGCAGCTAAGGGCGGTATTCTCGTTTGCGGCGGGCACACTATAATGCCGGATAAAATCGTTCCAGCGCTCATTCTTAGCCAAGTAATCCAGCCATTTGATCCTCAATAATCCGGCATAACGGGTGTCGTTATAGGTCGCCAAAAAAGCCGGAATACGGTCCTCTTGTTGTAAATTATCTTTAAGCCACTGGTATTGCAGATAAGGATAGAGGGGATAATCGATCAAGGCGGCGCTGATGCGCATAAATTCGGCATTATTGCCCTGAGCAAGCGCCCTTTCCGCCTGTAAAAAATCGCTTCTTTGCCGGTCGAGACTATTGCCGAGCACTGCGCCGGAAAAAAGAACCAGACACAGCAATAATTTTCCAGACAGGTGTTTCATATTTCACTCACAGCAAATATATTCCTAAAGATGTTTCAGACAGATATAATCAAGCGCTCATGCAAACATCCTTATCTAATCCCGTGCAATCAAAACAGGCCACACAGTCTTACAGCTGGAGCACTATTTATCAAATTGCTTTAGAACACAAAAAAGAACTGATTGCTTCCCATTTTATCGCCATCCTGGCCACCATTGCCAGCGTACCGGTGCCTTTGCTGATGCCGTTGCTGGTCGATGAAGTTCTATTGCATAAACCCGGCATTATCATTCAGACCGTAAACCAGCTGTTCCCTGTCACCTGGCAACTACCGATCCTTTATATCGGCGTTATTTTGCTGATCAGCGTTATCCTGCGCATCATTGCGATTATTTTTAACATCATACAGTCCCGGCAGTTTTCCTGCATCGCCAAAGACATCGTGTTCCGCATCCGCGCAGACCTGATCGGCCATTTGCAAAACATTTCGATGTCCGAATACGAAAGCCTGGGTACCGGCACCGTAGCGAATTACCTGATTAAAGACCTCGATACGATAGACACCTTTATCGGCACGACGGTCAGCAAACTGCTGGTGGCCGCCCTGACCGTTATCGGCACCGCCGTCGTTTTATTATGGATGCATTGGCAATTGGGTTTATTTATTTTACTACTGAACCCCGTGGTCATTTACTTCACCCGCGTAATCGGCTCGCGCGTCAAAGACCTTAAAGCCAAGGAAAACTCCGCTTTCGAGGTTTTCCAGCAATCCTTGACCGAAACCCTGGAAGCCATCCATCAAATACGCGCCAGCAACCGCGAGAAACATTATTGCCAGCAACTGATTGAGTCGGCCCGATCGGTCAAGGATTTTTCAACCGCTTTCGCCTGGAAAAGCGATGCGGCAACCCGCATGAGTTTCCTGGTATTCCTGTTCGGTTTCGACATCTTCCGGGCCTGTGCGATGCTGATGGTGTTCTATTCCGATCTCAGTATCGGGCAAATGCTCGCCGTATTCGGTTACCTCTGGTTCATGATGGCTCCGGTGCAGGAAATATTGAGCATCCAATACGCCTTTTATGCCGCCAAAGGCGCATTAATCCGCATCAACCGGCTTAATGCGCTGAAACAGGAGCCGCATTACCCTCACCTTGAGAACCCGTTCTTAAACAAAAAAACCGTCTCATTGCGCGTGGATAATCTTCATTTCAGCTACGGCGAGGAAAAAATACTCGACGGCATCCAGCTAAAAATCAAAGCCGGTGAAAAAGTCGCGCTGGTCGGCGCCAGCGGCGGCGGTAAATCGACCTTGATTCAAACCCTGATCGGCCTCTACCCGCCCGACAGCGGCCAGATTTATTTCGACGATGTGCCCATCGACCGCATCGGCCTGGAAGTGGTCAGGGAAAATGTCGTCACCGTGCTGCAACACCCCGTCCTGTTCAACGACACCATCCGCGCCAATTTGACGTTGGGTAAACCGGCCGACGATGCCGTATTACGGAATGCGCTGGCTATCGCGCAATTAGCCGACGTCGTGCAGGATCTGCCGCAAGGGCTGGACACCATCGTCGGCAGGCAAGGCATGCGGCTGTCCGGCGGCCAGCGGCAGCGCATGGCCATTGCCAGAATGATCGTCGCCGATCCCAAAGTGGTCATCCTGGATGAAGCCACCTCGGCGCTGGACAGCGAGACGGAGCACAAACTGCACCAGGCCATGACGGAATTCTTAACCGGCCGCACGACGATCATCATTGCCCATCGCCTGAGCGCCGTTAAACAGGCCGATCATGTTTACGTTTTTGAACAAGGCCAAATCTGCGAGCACGGACAACATCAAACCCTGCTCAGCCAAAACGGCCTTTATGCAAAACTTTATGGCGAGTATCAGTGAGGCGGACGAAAGGCGCATAGAATAATAACGCCCTTAAGCCGCCTTTAACCTTGCACCTTTAACCTAATATCCATGACTGAAACTTACGACCTGCACAGCCACTCTAACGCCTCAGACGGCGCATTATCGCCCACGGAATTGGTGCAGCGCGCCCATGAACACGGCGTTACCTCGCTGGCGTTAACCGATCACGACACCGTAGTAGGACTCAGTGAAGCCCAGGTTGCGGCAACCGCGGCGGGCATTGAATTAATACCCGGCATCGAACTGTCCACCAGTTGGCAGAACAAATGCTTTCATATCGTGGGATTAGGCATAGACCCGGCTTATCCGCCGCTTGCCGAGGCCACCCGCAACCTGCAAATCATGCGCACCGAACGCGCCGAAAAAATCGCTGAGAAACTGGAGAAAAAACGCATTCCCGGCGCGCTGGCGGCCGTCAAAAAAGCCGCCGGAAACGGCATGATCACCCGCACCCATTTCGCCGACTTCCTGCTTTCGCAATTCCATGTATCCACCCAGCAGGAAGCGTTCGACCGTTATCTTGGCGCCGGCAAAGACGCTTATGTAGCCACAATCTGGGCTGAAATGGAGCTGGCGGTAAACTGGATCACTGGGTCCGGCGGCGTTGCGGTACTGGCGCATCCTTTGCGCTACAAGCTGACCGCCAGCTGGATGAGACGCCTGCTGGCCGCATTCAAGGAGGCTGGTGGACTCGGCATAGAAGTTGTGACAGGCCGGTATAACAGCGATGAAATAAAATTGGTCGCCGGTTACGCAAAGCGCTTTGAACTGGCCGGTTCGGTCGGTTCCGATTTCCACAGCCCGGCCAACCAATGGGTGGAATTAGGGCGTCTTGCGCCGTTGCCGGAGAACGTCAAGCCGGTATGGGAGCTGCTTGGGAACTGATGTTATGCAGTAATCTAAAAAATCACCACGAAGACACAAGAAAAACCCAAGGTAAAAACTTCGTGTCCTTCGTGTCTTCGTGGTGAATTAATCAATCTAACTTCAGCCTCTTTAACGAGCAAACTACATGAGCTTTTGGAAAACCAAGAAACTATCCGAAATGACCACCGAAGAATGGGAGTCATTATGCGACAACTGCGGCAAATGCTGCCTGCATAAACTGGAAGACGAAGACACCGGCGACATCTACTTTACCAGCGTCGTCTGCAACCTGATCGACCTGGACACCTGCCGCTGCACCCGTTATGCCGAGCGCACCCAATTAGTCCCCGAATGCCTGGACCTGAAACAACACGACTTTGCCGAATACAACTGGCTGCCGGCAACCTGCGCTTACCGCTTATTGAGCGATGGAGAGGAACTGCCGGACTGGCATCCCCTGCTGTCGAAAAGCGCCGACAGCGTCCAGGATGCCGGTGTTTCAATCAGCAGTTACGCGATGAAGGAATCTGAAATCGATGACCTGGAAGACCACATTATCGAATGGCTGGAGTGACGCCCGGCCACCGCGCCTTGCCGCGTTAAACCGTAAACGGCTTATTCGATAACGCCCTGCATAAACCAATTGTGGGCTATCCGGTCGTGCAACTCGCCCAACTTGTTTTGCAGGTCATCGAGAATGTCCCGTAATTGTTCTTGGGTCGTGTTCCGGGTATCGATAGCTTGCACATAAGCCCCCAATACAACCAGTTCTTCCGGCAGCGTATCGTTATTCGGCAGATCATTGATGCATCCGGCAATTTCAGCAATACAACAACCGACCGAACGCGGCAAAATCGTGTTCAGCAACAAAAAGTTGAGCACATCATCGCCATTCACACTGCTTCTGACCTGCTGCCGGTACATTAACTGGGCGTTGAGCGACTTTAATATATTCACCCATAGAATAGTCTCATATTGGCGCATTTCATCGCTACGCGACTCCGCCAGCAGCAACGAGGCCAAGTCCAGAATACGGCTGGTCATATCGGCGCGTTCAATGTTTTTGCCCAGCCGAATAAATCGATAGGGATGATTGTGGCTCATGTAACCCGACAATAGCCCGGTAAAGCGCTGGCAACCTTTGAGAATCTCGTCAAGCAAGGCAATCCGGTTGCTGCGGTGATGCACCGACTCCATATGATTTCTTACAAACAGGTACATTTCATTGACCTGCTCCCAGGCCTCATCGGGCAGCAAATCCCTGGAGGTGCGGATATTTTCTCTGGCCGCGCTTAAAGACGAAAACAAAGACCCCATATACCCGGCATCGGTTAAAAGAAACCGGGTGACATTGCGCTCGTTGGCAATGGTATATTTTTCATAGAATTGCCGGCTTGAGGCATTGATCCGAACAAGCTGCTGCCAACCCATTTCAACGCCGTTAGGCAAATCCATCAAGAGATTCATATGCACACTGACCAGTCTGGCGATATTTTCAGTGCGTTCAAGATAACGCGCCAGCCAATACAGGCGCTCTGCTGAACGGGATAACATTAGCTACGCTCCATATTGATAATCCAGGTGTCTTTACTGCCGCCGCCTTGCGAGGAGTTCACCACCAGAGAGCCCTTTTTTAGCGCTACCCGGGTTAAACCTCCGGCGGTCACAAAGGTGTTTTCGCCCTGCAAAATAAACGGTCTCAGGTCGATATGCCGGGGTTCGAGTTTGCCGTTACATAAAGTAGGCGCTGTAGAAATCGCCAAGGTAGGCTGGGCAATATAATTACGGGGATTTTCCTGGATGATTTTCCGAAACGCGGCTATTTCCCGGCTTGTCGCATGCGGCCCCACCAGCATGCCGTAGCCGCCTGACTCATTAGCCGGTTTGACCACCAGTTCCGGCAAATGCGCCAACACATATTTCAGGTGTTCGGGGTTATCGCACAGGTAAGTTTTCACATTAGGCAAGATCGGTTCTTCATTGAGGTAATAGCGGATCATTTCCGGCACATAGGCATAAACCACTTTATCATCGGCAACGCCGGCTCCCGGCGCATTAGCAAAAGAGACGTTGCCGGCTTTCCAGGCGCGCATTAATCCGGGAACGCCCAAAACCGAATCTTTGCGGAATACTTCGGGATCCAGGAAATCATCGTCGATGCGCCGGTAAATAACATCGACTTTTTCCAGCCCCTCGATGGTGCGCATATAGACGCAATCGTCGTCATTGACCACCAGATCGCCGCCCTCGACCAGTTGCGCGCCCATTTGCTGGGCCAGGTAGGCGTGCTCAAAATAAGCGGAGTTATAGATGCCGGGCGTCAGCACCACAATTTGCGGCTTTTTAATGTGCTCGGGCGCAAGCGACGCCAACATGTCCTGCAAGCGGCTGGGGTAGTCGTCGATAGGCAAAATATCTATATCCTGCAACAGCTCGGGAAACACCCGCTTGGTAATAACACGGTTTTCCAGCATGTAGGAAACCCCCGAAGGAACCCGCAAATTATCTTCCAACACGTACATAACGCCGTCCCGGTCACGCACCAAATCGGTGCCGCAAATATTTGCCCAGACGCTATGGCGGGGTTTCATGCCGACGCATTCTTTGCGGAAGTTTTTTGAGCTATGGATAATTTCGGCCGGCATTTTGCCGTCTTTAATGAATGTTTGTTCATCGTAAACGTCCGATATAAAGCAGTTTAAGGCGGTTAAACGCTGCTTTAAACCCTTTTCTATAACGCGCCATTCCGTAGAGCTGATGATGCGGGGAATAATGTCGAACGGCCAGGCCCGGTCTATATTGCCTTCATCGCTGTAGACCGTAAAACTGATGCCCATTTCCAAAATAGCCAGTTCGGCGGCTATCTTGCGCTTATCAATATCGCCCTGATTGAGCGAGTTTAAATACTGGCACAAGCGGTAACTCACTTGCCTCGGTTGGAACTCCGAACACATGAGCTCATCGTAAGCACTCTCGGTTTTGTAGTTTTCCCAGATTGATTTCATGGCATTTTATAAGGCTAGTTGGCTTCAATGAAAAAACAGCATGATTTATGCCATTTTTTACTCAACGCCAACTCAATCTTTACGCCCCAAAACATAGCGCACCGTTTGCTTACTCCCTATCAAATAAGCCGGAAGCCCACTCTGTGCGCGCGGAAAGCCTTGTTGAAGTATGGCCTGCATATACACACTCAGCCATTGAACAAGCATGCCGTAATCCCTAAGCCCATTCGACAAGCGCGTGGCGGACGAGATTTTGGAATACTCAATGCGGTTACGAGGCTCAGACAAACGGCTTTAGCCATCCTATTTTGGGCCTTAATTGCTCTATTTTGGTGCAATTTGAATTGTTCAACGCTATCCATGCCGCGCATAGGTGCGGTATCAATGTACTGTTGAATGCGCTCAACAAGCTTACCCCGTCTGATTAATCACTTGGTATGGAGCTTGCTTTATTTTTAGACGATACAACTTGTAGAGAACACACCATGCCAGCCACCAGCCGCTCCTTATCTTTTCCCGTTCAAGGCGACAAAGAAAACTCAGCTTTCTTTAACGAATACCTGGGCAAATTGCTCGAAGAGCGCGACAGCCTGGGCTTAAGCGACATGATTCATGAAATCGATGCGATTATGCTGACCGTCGAGCCCGGAAAATCAATTGAGTACATTGCGGAATTATGCCTGATGTCGCCTTACCATTACCTGGTCACGCTGGAAAGCGAGTCGCATTGGACCCATGTATTGCGCATTGATATGACGGCCCCGGACCTGATTATCCGTGAAGTAAAAAACGACGACATTAAGGGCATTTTTCGCAGCCTGAACGAGGTTTTCCCGATCGGCTCAAGCAAGCCGCACAGTCGCTACATCGGAGAAATTTTAAGGGTAACCAATCTGCACGAAGTGGTTAAATTGCAGCAGCGCCGGGGCTTCCGGTTTTTTACCCAGGACGAGGTCCGTAAACTGGAGCTGCCGGGCAACATGGCGATCACTAAACCGTCACCGTATACCCATAACATTGTCGCCTATTGGGAACGGGAACCCGAGGAGCCGCGCGTTTATGCATTGGGTGTCAGCAGCATCCGCTACGACGTCCAGCAAGCCTGCGATACCGCGAAATACCGGCAAAAGACCTTGGGTATAGCCGAACTGATTTTGCCGGTGGATCATCTGGCGACCCGTATTTACAGCCAAAACCGGGAGGTGGCGATCCTGGAATGGCTGTCGCTGTCCAGTTATTACTACTGGGGTTCGTTCGACATCGTCGACCAGAACTCATCGACCAATGTCACCAAAAGCATCCATTATGCCGATGAGCTGCATAGCCCGGCCAAGGTGTTCACCGCCAACAACACGCCTTATTTTGTCAATCATTTCAAGATATTCCCGTCGCCGACCGAGAATTTCGTGCGCAATTACGGGCCAAGACTGCACCATATTGCACTGGCGGTTAAAGACGGCAATCAGCAGGGTATAGAGAACATCGAGTTTGTGGTCGATGCGATTCGCGAGCAAGGCAAAAGCTTTTTGCTGGATGTCGTCGGCTCCAAAGACGAAGGCTTAAAACAGATTTTTTCCAGCGCCTCAGAGCATTCCTCGCTGATTATCGAATATGTGCAGCGCTTCGGCGGCTTTCAGGGCTTCTTTACCAAAGATAACGTCGCCGAACTGACCCATGCGGCGGGCATCGAAGAAGAATTGTTGCGGATACAGGCCGAAGCGCAAAAAACGATTCATGTTCAATGACTCAACACTAAGAAATTTTTGTAACGCTTAAT
Organism: Methylobacter sp. Wu8; assembly: GCF_036440755.1. Taxonomy (NCBI): domain Bacteria; kingdom Pseudomonadati; phylum Pseudomonadota; class Gammaproteobacteria; order Methylococcales; family Methylococcaceae; genus Methylobacter; species Methylobacter sp. Wu8. The sequence continues at coordinate 67,252 of NZ_JAZGVT010000075.1, forward strand.
GCTTCGGCAATAGGAACACATCATGACCATTCGGGTAGCCATCCGTCACAAAACCGTATACAACTTCGATAGATCGGTATCCTTGTCGCCGCATGTATTCAGGTTGCGCCCGGCGGTGCATAGCCGGACGCCGATTAAAGGCTATAGCTTGCGCATCGAGCCGGAAAATCATTTCATCAACTGGCAGCAGGACCCGTTCGGCAACATCCTGGCTCGGGTAGTGTTCCCGGAAAAATGCCGTAAACTCAGCGTTGAGGTGGAAGTCATCGCCGATATGACGGTGATCAACCCTTTCGATTTCTTTGTCGAAGAGTATGCGGAATATTATCCGTTCAAATATGATGAACTCTTGCTTAAGGAATTGCAACCTTATCTGGAAATCACCGAGCAAGGGCCGTTACTCAAACAATGGCTGGCCGATCTTGACCTCGGTCAACGCAACATCAACGACTTTCTGGTTGACCTTAATCGTAAGGTTTTTCAGACGGTTGCTTACAACGTCCGTATGGAAGTCGGCATTCAAAGCTGCGAAGAAACGCTAACCAAGCTTAGCGGTTCGTGCCGGGATTCGGCCTGGTTGCTGGTGCAAATACTGCGCCATTTGGGGCTGGCGGCGCGCTTTGTTTCCGGTTATCTGGTGCAGCTGACCGCCGATGTCAAATCGCTGGACGGCCCATCCGGGCCGGAACAGGATTTCACCGACCTGCATGCCTGGACTGAGGTCTATATCCCCGGAGCCGGCTGGATAGGGCTTGACCCAACCTCCGGCTTGCTGGCCGGTGAAGGCCACATTCCGCTGGCCTGCACGCCCAATCCCTCCAGCGCCGCTCCGGTCACCGGCGGCACCGATAAGTGCAAAGTGGCGTTTGAATTCAGCAACACAGTACTGCGCCTGCATGAAGACCCGCGCGTCACCAAGCCCTATACCGATGAACAATGGCTCCGCATTGACGCGCTGGGCCGGCAGGTTGACCGCCAATTGCTGGCTGACGATGTACGCCTGACTATGGGCGGCGAACCGACATTCGTCTCGGTTGACGACATGGAAGGCGCGGAGTGGAACGTCGATGCCGACGGCCCGCACAAACGCAAACTGGCCAATGAGCTAACCCAACGTTTGCGCGACCAATTTGCAAAAGGCGCAATGCTGCATTACGGACAGGGCAAATGGTATCCGGGCGAAGCGTTGCCGCGCTGGCAATACGGCGTCTTCTGGCGCAAAGACGGCGTGCCGGTTTGGCGCAATCCCGCGTTGCTGGCCGACGTTACCAAAGATTACGGCCATACGGTTGAGCATGCCGAGTCCGTCCTGAAGCAATTGGCTTTGCGCTTAGGCCTGCACCCGCGCTATATCAAGACGGCTTTTGAAGACAGCTTTTACTACCTCTGGCAGGAAGGGACGCTGCCGGACAATATCGATCCGTTAAAAAGCAATCTGAAAGATTCGATTGAACGCAAGACCCTGACTCAACTGTTGGATGCCGGTTTAGGCGGCCCCGCCGGGTTTGCCTTGCCTATCAAATGGGATTGGAGCCAACAAAAATGGCAAAGCGGCCCCTGGGAGTTTCGCCGGGGGCCGCTGTTTTTGATTCCGGGCAACTCGCCGATGGGCGTGCGTTTGCCATTAAACAGTTTGCCCTGGGTTGCCCCGGACAAACGCGACAGCCAGGAACAGCAAAGTCTGTTTGAGGCGCTGCTTGAACTCGGCGATTATTACGGCGAAGTCGCCTGCCGTTACAGCCGTATGGAGAAAGAACTCAAGGATCATCCGGGGCTTGGCGAGCAGGATCCTGGCGATGATCAAAGCGTCGAGGTGGAAGTACCCCATACCGCGGTTTGCGTCGAAGCCCGCGAAGGCCGCGTACATATCTTTCTGCCGCCGCTGACTTCGCTGGAACACTATCTGGAGCTGGTCGCCGCCGTCGAAGCCACTGCGGAAAACCTGTCAATTCCGCTGGTGCTGGAAGGTTACGAACCGCCGAGGGATTACCGCCTGGAGCGTTTGATGGTGACGCCCGATCCCGGCGTGATCGAAGTGAATATCCATCCGTCGAAAAGTTGGCAGGAGTTGGTCGACAAAACCACCGTTCTTTATGAGCAAGCCCACCAAGTCAGATTGGGTACGGAAAAATTCATGCTCGACGGCCGCCATACCGGAACCGGCGGCGGCAACCATATCACCATGGGCGCCGAGACGCCGACCGACAGCCCGCTGCTGCGCCGTCCCGACTTGTTGCGCAGTCTGGTGACTTACTGGCAGCATCACCCCGGCTTGTCGTACCTGTTTTCCGGCATGTTTATCGGCCCGACCAGCCAGGCGCCTCGGGTCGATGAAGGCCGGGACGAAAAGCTTTATGAGCTGGAAATCGCGTTCCAACAAATGCCGGAAGGCGAAGTGCCTGCGCCTTGGCTGGTGGATCGCTTGTTACGGCACCTGCTGACCGATATAACCGGCAATACGCACCGCTCCGAGTTCTGCATCGATAAACTGTATTCGCCGGACAGTTCGACCGGACGCTTGGGCATACTGGAATTGCGCGCCTTTGAAATGCCGCCGCATGCCCGGATGTCGCTGGTGCAAACCTTACTATTGCGTGCGCTGATTGCCTGGTTTTGGCGCGAACCCTACAAACACGATTTAATCCGCTGGGGCACCGAATTGCATGACCGCTTTATGCTGCCTCATTATGTCCGCGAAGACATGAAACAGGTCGCTAAAGACTTGCAACGGGCCGGCTACGGGTTTGAACTGGAATGGCTGGAGCCGTTTTTCGAATTCCGCTTTCCCCGTTACGGCAACACCCTGATAGACGGCATTGACCTGGAAATGCGTTTTGCGATTGAACCCTGGCATGTGCTGGGCGAAGAAGTCGGCAGCACCGGTACCGCGCGCTATGTCGACTCATCGGTAGAGCGGGTGCAGATTAAAGTGACCGGCTTTACCGAAGGCCGTTATGTGTTGACCTGTAACGGCAGACGGTTATCATTGCGCAACACCGGCCGCAAAGGCGAATATGTTGTCGGTGTACGTTACCGGGCTTGGCAGCCGCCTTCCGCGTTACATCCCACTATCAGCCCGCATGTGCCGTTAGTGATCGATGTGATTGATACCTGGAATGGGCATTCGGTAGGCGGCTGCACTTATCATGTCGCCCATCCCGGCGGCCGCAGTTACGATACGTTTCCGGTGAACAGCTATGAAGCCGAGGCGCGGCGCGTGACCCGCTTTTGGGACTTCGGCCACACGCCCGGCCCGGTTGTGCGTCCGCCGATGGTAACGCCGCCCGACTATCAGGCCATAACAAAATTCAGCGCCAGCGAAGCCGCGCCAAGGCCGATGGCGCCGCCCATTGAAGAGCCAAGTCGCGAATATCCGTTTACAATGGACTTGCGACACCGGAGCGAATAATGCCGGCGTGTGCAGATATAACCGCGTAGGGTATGCTGTGCGTACCATTGAACGCCGAAGGTACGCACAGCGAACCCTCATTAACTGATGGCAACGCCAACAGATTTGGAGATTGACTTAAAATGACCGATAAATTGAAGCAGTTACCCCCGGCGGTATTGACGCTGGATAACAAAAACTACTCATTGCCCACCTTGATAGGGATCGAGGGTGAAAAAGCCATCGACATCTCCAAGTTGCGCAGTCAAAGCAGTTACGTGACCCTGGATGAAGGCTACGGCAATACGGCCAGTTGCGAAAGCGCGATCACCTATATTGACGGCGAGAAAGGCGTACTCCGTTATCGCGGTTATCCTATCGAGGAATTGGCCGAAAATTCACGTTTTATTGAAGTGGCCTATCTGCTGCTGAACGGCGAGTTACCCAACAGCCGGCAACTGTTGGAGTTTTCGACCAATCTCAATGAGTCTTCGATTATTCACGAAGACATGCATCATTTTTTTAACGGCTTCCCGCGCGGCTCGCATCCGATGGGGATTTTGGCGACCATGGTGGCGTCATTATCGACGTTTTACCCGCTTCCCGACCGGCTCGACAGCGCTACCGAAATGCAGGTCGTTATCAACCTGGTTTCACAGGTACGCACTATCGCGGCTTTTTCATATAAAAAATCGATCGGCGAACCGCTGATTTATCCGTCCTACAAACTCAAATATGTGCGCAACTTCCTTAATATGATGTTCTCATCGCCGGTACGGGATTACCAACTGGATGACGATATTGTCCGCGCCATCGATATGTTCCTGATCCTGCATGCCGACCATGAACAAAATTGCAGCACCTCGTCGGTGCGTACCGCGGGATCGAGTATGGCGAATGTCTATGCGGTGGCGTCGGCAGGCATTTCATCGCTTTGGGGACCGCGACATGGCGGGGCCAACCAGCAAGTGATCCAAATGCTTGAGCAGATACATGCCGCCGGCGGCGACGGCACCGAATTTATCAATCAGGCAAAAGACAAAAACTCAACCAGCCGATTGATGGGCTTCGGCCATCGCGTTTATAAGAATTTTGACCCCCGCGCAATGGTATTAAAAAAACAATGCGACAAATTATTCAGCAAAATGGGCGTCAGCGATCCTTTATTCGATATTGCCAAAAAACTGGAAGAAATCGCCTTAAGCGACGACTATTTCATCTCCCGGAAACTGTATCCGAATGTCGATTTTTATTCGGGATTGATTCTTCGGGCCGCAGGCATACCTACCAATATGTTCACCGTGTTGTTCGCTATCGGCCGTATGCCCGGCTGGTTGGCGCATTGGCGTGAAATGCTGCACGGCGAGCAAGTGGTCATTACCCGTCCCCGTCAGATCTATGTGGGAGAGCCGTTACGCCACTATCAAAATATTGAACAACGGCCTTGATGTCGCGGGTAGTTGATGAATGCGTAATGACCCGGATGACACGGGTTTGACTAATAAAATGAAAGACAAAAGGCGAAAGGCGAAAGCTGAACGGTGGTTTTTTTCGCCCTTCGCCTTTCGTCTTTCGCCTTTTTTATTCATCGTGCAGTGTCATCAGGGGAATCATAAACTCATTATCTACCCGTTAATTACAGGGCAACAGGCCGCAACGTGAACGAATCAGCCAACGCTATTGGCGCGCAGTTTTACGCCACCCAACTTGGCGTTTACGATGAAATGGTTGCCCAAGACAATAAAGCGTTGCCTCACTGGGAACGCTTTATGGGCGCCATGACGGCTCTGGGCCGCGAACAGCTGGAGTTGCGCCGCCGCGAGGCCCAGCGCCTGTTAAGAGACAACGGCGTCACTTACAATGTTTACGGCGATACGCAAAAACTCTCGCGGCCCTGGCGGCTTGATCCCGTTCCGCTGCCGATCGGCAGTGAAGAATGGCGGCTTATTGAAGCAGGCCTTAAACAGCGCGCCGAGCTGCTGAATCTTGTTTTAAAAGACATCTACGGCAAACAACTGTTGTTAAAAAAAGGCCTGCTGCCCAGTGAGCTGGTGATGGCGCACAACGGTTTTTTGCATCCTTGCATGGGCGCCCTGCCCCAGCTGCAACGCCAACTGATTGTTCATTCAGCCAACCTTGCCCGTGGCCATAACGGCCGCATGTGGGTGTTGAATGATCGCAGCCAGGCGCCTTCCGGCATCGGCTATGCGTTGGAAAACCGCACCGTGATGACGCGCGTACTTCCTGACGTTTTCCGGGACATGCAAGTACACCGGCTTTCCGGTTTTTTTAAGGCCTTGCGCAAGGGACTGGCTGATATTGCGCCGCATAACAAGGAAGATCCGAGAATAGTCATACTTACGCCGGGGTCGCTGAATGAAACCTATTTTGAGCATGCCTATTTATCGTCTTACCTCGGCTTCACCCTGGTCCAGGGCGACGACCTGACCGTGCGCGACGGCCGAGTCTGGCTTAAATCCCTGGATGGCCTGCAACCGGTTGACGTTATTTTGCGGCGCGTCGACGACACTTTCTGCGATCCGCTGGAACTGCGCAGCGCTTCCCGCTTGGGGGCTGCCGGATTACTCGAAGCCGTGCGCCGAAACCATGTGGCGATTGCCAACCCTTTGGGCAGCAGCGTACTGGAAAACCCCGGATTACTGGCGTTTTTGCCCCGGCTCTCGCGGTATTTTTTAAACCAGGAATTGATGCTGCCTTCAATCGCCACCTGGTGGTGCGGCCAGCGCCGCGAGCGGGATTTTGTGCTGCAAAATCTTGACCGGCTGGTGATCAAGCCGGTCAATCGCAATTCAGGGAATTGCACCCTGTTCGGCGGCTTGCTGAGCAGTAAGGAAAAAGAACGTTTACGCGCCGCCATTATCGCCAAGCCGTATTGTTATGTCGGCCAGGAGCAGGTCAGTTTTTCTACGGTACCCGCGTTTATCGACCACCATATTGAGCCGCGATTTGCGGTGTTGCGCAGCTTTGCGGTCGCCGGCGGCGACGGCTATCAAGTGATGCCCGGCGGGCTGACCCGGGTCGCCCGCCAGCAAAACGATTTTATCGTTTCCAATCAGTCGGGCGGAGTCAGCAAAGACACCTGGGTGTTGGCCGATGAGCCGGACAAGCAGGTCAGCTTGTGGTTTCAACCCGGCCGGGATGTAATCCTGTCCGCGGCCGCCGAACCCTTAACCAGCCGCGCCGCCAACAACCTGTTTTGGGTCGGACGGTATCTGGAGCGCATCAAAGCCGCTACCCGCCTGATGCGCACGATATTGTTGAAGTTAACGGAAATTCGTGAATTTGACGATCCATCGGGCAGCCAGTGCCTGAACGTATTGTTGTGCGCGATGACTCAAGTCACCGGCACCTATCCGGGCTTCATCCGGGGCGATGCGGCGGCACTGAAAGAGCCCTTCAACGACTTGCTGGCGCTCGCCAAAAATGCCCATCGCGCCGGAACGCTGGCCGCCAACATTCAAGCATTCGCTCAAACCGCGTTCAGCATTCGCGATGTCTGGTCCCAGGATACCTGGCGTTGCGTCGATAATATTCAACGGCGCTGGCAGCAACGGGTCGTCAATGGCGAGTGCGATCAGGAACAACTGCAAAAGAATCTGGATGATTTAATTACCGGTTTTGTCGCATTTATCGGCTTGACCACTGAAAGCATGACCCGCGAAGCCGGTTGGCTGATGCTCGATAGCGGCCGCCGCCTGGAACAGGCATTGGCCTTGGTCGCTTTGCTGCGCGCCACGGTGGTGCAGTGTCACGAGGCGAGTCTGCAAAACCAGCTGCTGGAAGCGGTATTGGTCTCCACCGACAGTTTGAGCATTTACCGGCGCCGCTACCGCTCATTCATCCAGTTGCCGATGGTATTGGCGTTATTGCTGTTGGATGAGGCCCACCCCCGCTCACTGGCCTATCAATTGCGCCAGTTATCCGATCATATCGGCGCATTGCCCAGGGAACGCGGCAAGGGTCAGTTGAGCGAAGAAGAATGTCTGATACTCAGAGCCTACACCGATTTGCGCTTGGTCAAGGTGTCCGAGCTGGTTAAAGTTGATGGCGAGACGGGCGTTTACGCCGAACTGGAAAGCGTGTTGTCGGCGATGACGGAGAGGCTGTGGCGGCTTTACGAAGTGCTCGCTCAGGCTTATTTCAGCCACTCTCAAATGCCGCAACTGATGACGCCGACCCAGCCGGAGGATGAACCGTGAAATACCGCATCACCCACAGCACTCTGTACCAATACAGCCAGTTAGTCGGCTTGTGCCAAAATGAAGCCCGGCTGCAACCCCGCGATTTCTGGCGCCAACAATGCCACGGCAGCCGGTTTGAGATCAGTCCCGAGCCTAACGACTTCCACGAACGCCTGGATTTCTTCGGCAACCGTGTGGCCTATTTCGCCGTACAACAAGCGCATCAACGCTTGACGGTCACTGCGGTCAGTGACGTCAGCGTGTTTCCGAAGCCAAGCTGCGGCGATTTGGCCGGTTCGCTGACGTGGGAGCAAGTGCGCGACCAGTTGCAGGGAGCGCCGGGGCAATCGCTGCCACAAAATCAGTGTGTACCGCAGGATTTCGGTGATGAGCAGCTGGATGCCAAGCTTTATCTGCTGGACTCTCCGCTGGTGAGCACCAGCGCCGAACTGGCCGATTACGCACAAAGCTCTTTTCTGCCCAACCGGCCCTTGGTGCAGGTGGTGGCTGATCTGATGCAGCGCATCCATGCCGACTTTACTTACGCCCCGAGCACGACCACGATTGCCACGCCGTTATCCGACGTGCTGCATTCCCGCCGCGGCGTATGCCAGGATTTTGCCCATCTGGCGATTGGCTGCTTGCGCTCTTTCGGTATTGCGGCGCGTTACGTCAGCGGCTATATAGAAACCCAGCCGGAACCGGGCAAACAGCGTTTGGTCGGAGCGGATGCATCGCATGCCTGGTTTGCGGTTTATGTGCCGAGTAGCGGTTGGCTGGAATTCGATCCGACCAATAATAAAGTGCCGTTCGACCAGCATATCACGTTGGCCTGGGGCCGCGATTACACCGATGTCACGCCACTAAAAGGTATAGCCTTCGGCGGCGGACAGCATACCCTATCGGTGTCTGTGGATGTGCTTAGATTGGAATAACACAAAAGCTTTTTGGTTTTAACCGATAGGTTTTTCAATCTTGCGTTGCTAGTGGTTTTTATCGAAAAATCCAGTATGGGTTACTGTGGCTGCGACTGTTTTAGCAATGCCAGACAATGAAGTTTTATAGTGTCGCAAATAGTATGCAAGGGTAAGTGGCTTAAATTCTTGGTGTCGAATGGATTTTGCAGCTCAATACCAATTCTGTCCAAAGACAGCAATGGATAAGCCACCAGGAAAAAAACAAATACCGCGCTGAAGCCCAAATTTTCTATTAATGAAAACGGCAGTAATAATAAGAACATCAAAATGAATCGTCTGACTTTGATTGCGTAAACCAATGGCATGGGCGTTTTCAGGATTCTTTCACAAGCCCCGATGTGATCGATCAGCAAAATCCGTTGACTCTCCATTTCCATAAAGACAAAGCCATCGATATGACGACTAAGCCGTGCCTGCTGCAATAATTCCGCTATTTTACCGGCAACAAACAGCGGCATGTGTGCAGCGGATGTCAGCGCATCAAGCTCCTGCTCGCTCAGTAAATCGGTTAAATCATCGAAGTTTTTGCCGTTGCGCAAGGATTCTCTCGCTGCAAATGAGAATGCAACGGTCCACTTCACCATTTCTTTACGCCACCTCCCCTCTTGAGAACCGATACTCAAAATATCGCCGTAACTTAAAGCCTCGATGGCAATGTTTCTGCTTTGATTAACAATGCCTCCCCATAATTTCCGAGCCTCCCACCAGCGTTCGTGACCTGCATTGGTTCGAAACACCAGAACCAAACCGAGCACCACGCCGGTATATTCGAACGGAGTCACGGCAAGATGCGGTAAAGGTCGCCAGTATTGATCCAATGCAACTATTAACAAACAGTAACAAGTCATTAACAGCAGGCTGAAAAAAATACGCGGCGTAACCGAACCCCGCCACATTAAAGCTCCACGCAAAAAACCGGGAGATTCGTCCTTGTTGCTATGTAACGGTAAAGATTCTTTCATACTCTGCTCACGATTTAGAATAAAAACAAAACTAGCAAAACCATTTATTTAAGATAGTAATACTATCTTTACAAATTGCAATACTTTCAGCTATCATTTTTTGCAATGCGCGTAGAACGTGCTAAAGCAACCGGATCAAATGCATTAATAGTCAGAAAACAAGCCACATCGGAAATCTATGGAAATACAGTTGCAAATTAAAATGAATGAAAAATTATTTCTCAGAAATCCCGAGCAATCCGAGCTGGGCAAAAAAATCATTCTGCACAGCATTCAGTTAATTCACCTTAACGGGTTTGAAGCCTTTACCTTCAAAAAACTGGCGGAAGCTATCGGCACAACCGAGGCGGGCATTTACCGGTATTTTGAAAACAAGCATAGGCTGCTGATCTATCTTACCGCCTGGTATTGGAGCTGGCTTGAATATCAGGTTAGCTTTCAGACCAACAACATTAACGACCCGGTTGTTAAGCTAAAAAGGGTCATTAATTTGTTGGCTACCACGGTGGAAGACGACATCAGAACCAGTTACGTCGATGAAAGCCTCCTTCACCAAATCATTATTACCGAAGGCACCAAAGCTTATTTGAACAAACGGGTATCCGAAGATAACAAGGATCACTTGTTTAAACCCTACAAGGATCTTTGCGCGGTTATCGGCAATATGATTTTGGAGTGTAACCCCCGATACCTTTACCCGAAATCATTAGCGTCCACCATTATTGAAGTGGCGCATTTCCAGAATTTTTTTATGAATCATCTGCCGTCGCTGACCGACTTCGGCAAAAATAAAGATGAGGCGGAAATTGTAAGGTTTCTGGAAGATTTGGTGTTTTCCAGCTTGCAATCGGCAAGTTTTGACAAGGAATAAACGCTTATGTTACGTAAAATCCTGATTGCCAATCGGGGCGAGATTGCGGTGCGCATCATCCGCGCCTGTGCCGAAATGGGCATACGCTCGGTCGCCATTTATTCGGATGCGGATCGTTTTGCGCTGCATGTAAAAAAGGCCGATGAGTCTTATTGCATCGGCAGCGAGCCTTTAGCCGGTTATCTTAACGTTTATGCGTTGGTCGATTTGGCTGCGGCGACAGGTTGCGACGCGATTCATCCGGGTTACGGCTTCCTGTCCGAAAACGCGCAATTCGCCAGGATCTGCAAAGAGCGCGGCATTGTTTTCATCGGCCCCGATGCGGATGTGATCCACCGCATGGGCGATAAGACCGAAGCCCGAAAAGCGATGATTGCGGCGGGCATTCCGGTAACGCCCGGCTCCGACGGCAATCTGGACAATGTTGAACAGGCGCTTGTGGTGGCCGAAACCATCGGTTACCCGGTCATGCTTAAAGCAACCTCGGGCGGCGGCGGGCGCGGCATAAGGCGCTGCGACAATGCCGAGGAATTGCAGCGCAATTACCAACGGGTTATTTCCGAGGCGACCAAAGCTTTCGGCAGCGCCGACGTATTTTTGGAAAAATGCGTGATTAACCCCAAGCATGTTGAAGTCCAGGTGTTGGCCGACCATCACGGCAATACCATCCATCTTTACGAACGCGACTGCTCCATCCAACGGCGCAATCAAAAGCTGATCGAAATCGCCCCGTCTCCGCAGCTGGACGAAGCGCAACGCCAATACATCGGTGGTCTTGCGGTGCTTGCCGCCAAAGCCGTCGGTTATACCAATGCCGGTACCGTGGAATTTTTGCTCGACGATAAGGATCGTTTTTATTTTATGGAAATGAATACCCGCGTTCAGGTCGAGCATACCATTACCGAAACGGTGACCGGCGTGGACATCGTCGAAGAGCAAATACGGGTGGCCGCCGGATTGACCTTGCGTTTCAAACAACACGAAATTGTCCGGCGCGGCTATGCGATCCAGTTTCGGATTAATGCCGAAGATCCCCAAAACGGCTTCTTGCCCAGTTTCGGCCGGATTTCCCGCTACTATGCGCCCGGCGGCCCCGGCGTGCGTACCGACACCGCGATTTATACCGGCTACGAAATACCGCCTTATTACGATTCCATGCTGGCCAAGGTGATCGTCAGCGCGATGACCTGGGAAGACGCGATCAAGCGCGGCGAACGGGCGTTAAAAGACATGGGCTTGTTCGGCATTAAAACCACTATTCCCTATTACCTGGAAATTCTGCGCCATCCCGAGTTTCGGGCCGCCGCCTTTAATACCGGCTTTGTCGATAAATACCCGGAGCTGGTCAATTATTCCAATAAACCCCGGCCCGAAGTGTTGGCCAGCGTTATCGCCGCAGTGATGGCTGCTCATACCGGTTTGTAATTCAAGGAAAAACAGATGCAAAAAGTTCATATTACCGACGTTATTCTTCGCGACGCGCACCAATCTTTAATCGCTACCCGATTGCGCACCGAAGACATGCTGCCTGCCTGCGCGATGCTCGACGAGATCGGCTATTGGTCCCTGGAATGCTGGGGCGGCGCGACGTTCGACGCCTGCTTGCGCTTCCTGAAAGAAGATCCCTGGGAGCGCTTAACTAAACTGAAAGCGGCCCTGCCTAAAACTCGGCTGCAAATGCTGGTGCGCGGGCAAAACCTGCTCGGCTACCGGCATTATTCGGACGACGTGGTGCGGGCGTTTATTGCCAAAGCCGCCGAAAACGGCATGGATGTGTTCAGGATTTTCGACGCGCTTAACGACATCCGCAACCTTAAAACCGCGATAGAAGCCGCCAAAACCGCCGGTAAACATGCGCAAGGCACGATTTGCTACACCACCAGCCCGGTGCATGACGTGGCCGGTTTTGTCGCGTTGGGCAAAGGCTTGGCGGAGCTCGGCTGCGATTCGATTGCGATTAAAGACATGGCCGGGTTGCTGACGCCGTATGCGGCAGGCGAACTGGTCAAGGCGCTTAAAGACGAGATAGATTTGCCGCTGCATCTGCATTGCCATGCAACTTCGGGACTGGCGGAAATGTGCCAGCTCAAAGCCATCGAAGCCGGCTGTCGGCATATCGATACGGCTATTTCGTCGTGGTCGGGCGGCACCAGCCATCCGCCGACCGAAAGCCTGGTCGCGGCGTTGCGCGGTACGGATTACGACACCGGCCTGGATCTGGATAAACTACAAAACGTAAACCGTTATTTTGCCGGGGTCAGGAAAAAATATCATCGTTACGAGAGCGAATTCACCGGCATCGACACCCAGGTGCATGTGTTTCAGGTGCCCGGCGGCATGATTTCCAATCTGGCCAATCAACTGAAAGAACGCAATGCCCTGGATCGCATCGGCGAGGTGTATAAAGAAATCCCGCTGGTGCGCAAAGACCTCGGCTATCCGCCTTTGGTCACGCCCACCTCGCAAATCGTCGGCACCCAAGCCGTACTGAATGTGCTGACCGGCAAACGTTACGAGACCATTACCAATGAGGTGAAGCGTTATCTGCAAGGCGGTTACGGCAAGGCCCCGGCAGCCGTTGACCGCGACTTGCAAAATCGCGCGATCGGCAACGAAGACGTCATCGACTGCCGCCCTGCCGATTTGCTCAAGCCGGAGTTTAATAGTCTGCGCCAGGAAATCGGCGAGCTGGCGCTTAATGATGAAGACGTGCTGAGCTATGCGATGTTTCCTGAAGTGGGTCGGCTGTTTTTAGAACAGCGCTCGAATAGCGCTTTAGTGCCTGAGCCGCTGGAGATCGAGGCGAAAGCGATAGACGGTGTTAAAAAAGCGCCTACCGAGTTTAATGTGGCGCTGCACGGCGAGTCTTATCACGTCAAAGTCACCGGCGCCGGCCCGAAAAACCAGACTTTACGGCATTTTTATTTCATGGTGGACGGCGTTCCAGAGGAGATTGTCGTTGAAACATTGGACGAAATAGTCCTGGACGGCGGCACACAGGGCGCGGTTAAAAGCGCGATTTCCAGTAAGCGCGCCAAGCCTTCGGCGGAAGGCGATGTGGCGGTAAATATGCCGTGCAACATTCTCGAAGTGTTGGTCAAAGTCGGTCAGCAAGTGGTTGCGGGGCAAGCCGTTTTAATCACCGAAGCGATGAAAATGGAAACGGAAGTGACTGCACCGATAGCCGGAACCGTTAAAGCCGTGCATGTGGTTAAAGGCGAACCGGCTAACCCCGAGGAAGTGCTGATTGAGATAATACCCTGTTCATGAGTAAAAATAGCATCAAGCCCGTTATTGCCGATGCTGACGCGATTAATCATGCGGCTGACTTATTAAGACGAGGCCGTCTGGTCGCGTTCCCGACCGAGACGGTTTACGGCCTTGGCGCGGATGCAGGCAATCCTGAAGCCGTCGCGGCTATATTTAAAGCCAAAGGACGACCGACAGATCATCCGTTGATTGTGCATATCGCCGATATTGACAGTCTTGGCGATTGGGCCGCCACCGTGCCTGAAGCCGCATTAAAGCTGGCGCATCGGTTCTGGCCGGGCCCGTTGGCAATGATCTTGAACAAAAAAGCCGGAGTATCTCCGACGGTTACCGGAGGCCAGCAAACGGTCGGTCTGCGCATGCCCGATCATCTCGTTGCGCTGGCCTTGTTAAAAAGCTTTGGCGGCGGGATCGCTGCACCATCGGCCAATCGCTTTTGCCGGATCAGTCCGACTCAAGCGCTACATGTCAGCGAAGAACTGGCCGATGCGGTTGATATGATTCTGGACGGCGGCGCTTGCCGGGTCGGCGTTGAATCGACGATTATCGATTTAAGCGGCGGCAAGCCGAGATTGCTCAGGCCGGGACATATCACCCAACAGCAAATTGAAGCCGTTTTGCAGATTGAGCTGTTAACGCCGTCAACGCCAGCCGCACCGGCCCCGGAAATATCGGAAGAAATCCGTGCGCCGGGCATGATGGCGGTACATTATGCGCCAGCCACACCGGCCATGCGATGCCGGGCGGAATTGCTGCCGGACAGGATTCAGCATTTAACTGCCGCAGGCAAGAAAATTGGTGTTTTGAACTATCGGCTGGACATAGCTGAAACCGGTCAAGTCCGTATTTTGCGCTTACCCGAACAAGCCGCTAGCTATGCGCAAAGCTTTTATACGGCGCTACGAGAGTTGGATAACTTGCAACTCGATATCATTCTGATAGAACAACCTCCGCAAACGGAAGCATGGCGAGCAATTAATGACAGGCTAGGCAAGGCTGCCGCTCTCTAACCACGATGAGTACCTCTGGTTCTTGCATGCGGAGCTTCCACTTGATTAAAGACCGCCAGACCTGTTTTAACTGGCGTAGACGTTGGCGTTGCTTTGTTGGATAATGGCTTAAAAGTATCTTTAAACACAACAAACCGAATGTTTTTATGACTTATTGTATTGCCGCTTCTATCGACGAAGGACTTATTCTGGTTTCCGACTCAAGAACCAACGCCGGTATTGATAACGTCAGTACCCACGGCAAAATGCATGCCTTTAAAACCAACGATGACCGCAAGATTGTTTTACTGTGCGCCGGTAATCTTGCCACCACTCAAGCCGTTTTGGAGCAGCTGCACCGCGATAAGATCAAGAATGCCGGCGTCAATCTCAATAATGTCGAGTGCTTGTCCGAGGCGGCGGCCTACCTGGGTCATGTCAGCGTCGAAAAACAAAAGCAGCATATCAACCCCGAAGGACAATCGGCGTTTAACCCGTCGGCCAGTTTTATTTTAGCCGGCCAAATCGGCGATGAGCCGCACGGCGCTTTTATGGTGTATGCCGAAGGCAACAGCATAACCAGTTCAGCCAACACGCCGTTTTTACAAATCGGTGAAAGTAAATACGGCAAACCGATACTGGACCGGTTCCTTAAGCTGGGTACGCCCATAGACGAAGCCGCGCGCTGCTGTCTGGTGTCAATGGACTCGACGATCCGCAGCAACGCCAGTGTCGGGCCACCGGTAGAAATGCTCATGTACCGCAAAAACAGTTTCAGTTTTGATGAGTATTATTGCTTTGATGACGATGACGATTATCTGCTGCAACTTCGGCGCAGCTGGGAAAACAAGCTTCGGGAAGCGATAGCTGCACTGCCCGGCCTCAATAAACAGGCATCGAAAGCCATGCGGGTCGATTTGTAAATTGGAAAAAGAAACGCGTATCTGCGCCGCCCTGTCAAAATACAGTGGAATACAGATAAGATTTGAATATTTGCATTCTTTCATTCTTTGAGGAGCGGCGCTTCAAGCCGTTCCCTCGATAACGCTGTTGAATAATTACAACGGCGCCTCAAGCCTTCCACTCTCAATTAAGCATTCCCAACAGCCAAAAAACTGTAATTGGAGCCGTTTGTCTCAAGCAAAACCTCTTCTCCGGCATCGCATTACCAAGAAACGGGAAAAAACTCACCGTTAGAATCTTTCCGGCAAAGACCGGATAAGCGCTGGATCTAGCCGATATAAAGAAAATCAATGACTTCTTTGCATTATTTTCAAATCAATACAGGTAACTCCCGCCTAAAAAAAATCGTTTAACCGTTGATTTACATAGATTTATAAGCGCCTGTATTCCTTATGCTTTAGCTGTAAGCCTGCGACTATCAAACATTAAGCTATAACCGACATACAGCGCCGGTTTCTTTCTATATGCTCTGAGCCGACACTGCGTAAAAACACGTAGGCCATAGCTGTCATCCCAAATCAATTTCTAATTAATAATAACGAAGGGACGGAATATGAAACTAACGACACATAATCTTCAACAATTGCCTGATCCTTCAGAGGGACATGCATCGCCGCTGCCGCTGCTACTGGGAGCTCTATTGCTGGCGCTGTTTACGCCATCGGTCAATGCGGCCAACGATAGCGCTTGCGCATACAAGAACATCGATCCTGCTCAATACGGCAACAAACCGTTCCAAAATCCGCCGGAAATCGTCTCGGTCAACGGCAGCTTGAATACCGATATGTCGGTAAAGTACACCGATCCGCGCACCACTTCGCTGGGAGGGTGTCCGTTGACTTTACGCACTTACAATGGGCAATTGGTGGGACCGACGTTACGCATCAAACAAGGCGATACCATAAACCTGAAACTGGATAACCAGTTACCCAAGGAAACGCCTGATCAAATTCGAAGACAATTCGAGCAAGAGAACCAGCACGCTTATCTCGCCACGACACCCGCTTCATTTAATACCACCAATTTACATTATCACGGCATGCACGTTTCGCCGACCGGTAACAGCGACAATGTGCTGATAGCCATCGAGCCGCAAAACAAGTTCGGTTATGAAGTTAAAGTGCCCTCGACTCACCCTATCGGTTCTTATTGGTATCACGCCCACGCCCACGGTTCCACTTCGATTCAGGTAGGCAGCGGCATGAGCGGTGCAATTATCGTCGCTGACAATCCCGCAACCACGCCCAAGTCCTTGTTGGCGGCCAATGCCCGCGAAAAGATTTTTATGCTGCAAACCATTCTGTATAACGAAGAAGGAAAGCTCGACAGGATTACAACACTGTTCCCCGGCCCTTCCAAGCCTAATCCGAAAGATTGCAGTAAGGCCTCAGGCAACTATGGAACCTGGCCCTGTTCAAAACGCCGCATTACCATCAACGGGCAGCTTGTCCCCATCATCACCATGAAGCGCGGCGAAGTACAGCGTTGGCGCTTGGTCGACACCGCTTTCCGTGAATCCATTCAGTTTGCGGTCAAAGACCACGATCTGCATGAGATTGCCTTGGACGGCAACTATTTGGGACGTATCGACACCTGGGAAGCAGGAACCCCCATCGACCTGGAGCCCGGCTATCGTAGCGATGTACTGATCAAGGCAAGCACAAAGCCGGGCGACTACCCGATTATCGATCAATCGACATCATCAGCCAAATCATTGCGCCAAGCGGATGAACCTGAAAACTTACTGGCCATACTCCGGGTGACAGAGGAAACCGAAGACATGGCCTTACCGACCAGCGAGGAAATGGCTCATCTAGCGCCGTTCGGCAATACAGACCTGAGCAAAACAGCCAACGGCGTGCAAGAAGTCGTGTACAAACTCGGCCAAGGCTTAACAGATCCTAACCGGAACTATTTCCAGGTCAACTACCGTGCTTTCAGTCCCGGCAATATAAGGCAGCTGTCGCTCAACGCGACCGATATGTGGTCGCTGACAACAGTGGGCGATCCGACCGGCGTAGCTAATCCGATTCCTCCTTTGCCGCATGTCTTTCATATCCATGTCAATCCGTTCCAATGGTCCAGAACCGGGCCGGACGGCAATCCCGAACTGGTCTGGAAAGACACGTTACTGGTGCAAGGCCCGGCAGTCACCAACGTTTATACCCAATACACGGACTTCATCGGCCAATTCGTCATGCATTGCCACATTCTCGACCATGAAGACCTGGGCATGATGGAGATCGAAGAAGTGGTAGATACCGCCGACGGCACGCGTCTCCCCCATCATCATTAAGCTACGTTCCATCAGTACCGGCTGCGATTTAACGTTCTCAGCCGGTACTATTGAGAGGATTTTATATGTCAGAACAACAAGTCAACGTTACGCGCTATGAACGCGTAAGAGAAATATTGAATGAAGCCGCTAAAGACAGCCAGGCGGACTATGGCGGGATAGGGCGATTTTGGGATCGCGGCGCTGAGCAACTGAAAAAAGCCGTTATTTACGATATAGGCCTGATCGCACCGAAACCCGCTTCCAGCTGTTGCGGCCACAAGGCCGATCAAAGCGACTGCCATCGGGGCGCCGCATCGGCGTTGATACGCGGATTAAAAGGGGAATCGCCATTCGACGGTTCGCAATTTCCCCGTTTGCCTTGGGGCGGGATAGCGGTATCGCCGGAGGACATTGAATATATCAGCGATTGGATCGACGACGGCTGCCCGGCTGATGACCACGCCAGTACGATAGAACTCAGCATACAGGCAGAAGCCCTGCCGTCGGGATTATCGGTACGGGAAATTGCCGAACTGAATGTGGCGGTTGCAGGGACTCGGAGCCCCAGCCGGCCCGGAGAATTAAAACAGCGCGTCAACCTTGATTGCATGACCGAACCTGAACTCAAACGTTTGGGCGATGCCTTTCGCCATCTGTATAAGCTCAATAAATGGCCTGAAGATGTGCGCAGCTATAACAATCAGGCGCTGTACCATCAAAACCACTGCCAGCATGGCTGGGAACGCTTCCTGCCTTGGCACAGGGCTTACCTTTACGAATTCGAGCAAGACCTGCAAGATTACGACCCTGACATCATGCTGCCTTATTGGGATTGGGTGATGCCGCAATATCGGCCGGAATGCGCCCAGAAAGGCTGGATTATCCCCAAGTCTTTTCAAGCGTTTTTGACGGTGGCTCAGGCGGAAAAACTGATAGCCGAACTCAAACCCGCGCCATCCGAAGAGCAAAAACTGGCTTTCCTGCACATGGCCAAGCACAGGCAGCGCTTTACTTCGCAAAGCCTGTTCTTCCGTTATGTTTACAACGTTATCGGTTACCAGTACCTGACGCCTGATCCGCAGAACGAAAACCGGCAAAGAATGATCGATGCTTTACTCGCTTCCAATCCGTTCTTCTATCCGTTGCGTTATCCCGCGGAATACGGCGGCGAGACCATCAACCAAGCGATTCACTATCACTACCCTTCCGCAGAAGATATTCGCCAGATTATGAGTCTGAACAATTTCAGGGACTTCGGCGGCGGCAGCATTTACGACAGCGCCTTCGGCTTTCTCGACCAGAACCCGCACAACACCATGCATATCTGGACCGGAGGCATGAACCCGGATTATGGCGAGGGCGCGTCCTATGATGCGCATAAACTTGCAAGTTCTTCCCGCCCTGCAAAAGCCTTGCTGGGCGAAAAGCGCAACTCAATGGTTCGGGTCGGCGGACGCGCGTTACACAGCCGTTCCGATTTGTACTCTCAGCCGCAATACGGCGACATGTTCAGCAACCTGACCGCATCATACGACCCGGTTTTCTGGCCGATTCACGTCAATGTAGACCGTATCTGGTCGGAATGGCAACGGCTTAACCCGAGCAGCATACCGACCGATTTGGACGCCATTTTATCGCCCTGGAATTACACCGTTCAAGACATGCTGGATACGGCGCGCTTCGGCTATGAATACATGCGCTGCTCTTATTTCATTCCGGTCGGGCTTGATGCTGCGGTTGGGCGCATTATTTCCCAGCCGATACCGATAAATGAAGTGACTCAAGGCTTCCGTAAAGCGGAGATCCGCTTGCACTGGGTGCCGCAATTATCGCGTTCCTGTTTCGTCCGCGCGTTTCTCAACCAGCCGGGAGCCGATGCGCAAACGCAATTGGACGGCAATCCGCATTATGCGGGCTACCTGTCCATCTTCGGCCACGGCGCCTGTTATGGCGGCCCCGGCCACTGCGACACGCCGCCGCCCAGGGCGCGCGATCACGACCATAGAACACGCAGCCACAATGCACCGCGCAATCATCGGATCGACGTCACGGAGTGCGCCAAAAAACTGCTCGCAAGCAACGTCAGCGAGTTGCAGATTACGCTCGTGGTAATCGGCGCCGACTATGCGGAAGATACCGACCTTCTCAAACTGGAAGGCGTATCGTTGAACTTTCTCGATTGATTGCAGGAGATCATCTAGTGGCTATTTATAAAATATATCCCGGCATCGGTATCGCTCGCTTAGGCAACAGTGAAACCGAATTTTACATTGCGCCTGAAACACCCGCCGGAATGCCGATTGCGTGCGATGAGGCCGGTAATCCGGTTTTATCTGCGGATCTTTCCGGCCCGGTATTCGTGAAAAAATTCAAGGACGAAAACGGGCGCATAAAACGCCAAGCCGCCCGTTTCCAGGTTTTCGCCTTTGACGAAGCGAGCCCGGAAGGCCGTCCGTTGAAACTCGGCGATCACGTTGAAGGCGGCGGCAACCGCGGCACCCTGGTCGACATTCAATGGCGGGTTTATCTGGCCAATAAAAAAGCCTCCTGGTACGAGTTCAATACCCGTTCCGGCGAACACGGTTATACCGCCGATCACCCGCGCCGTAACGCTGCGGAGCAAAACCGCGACCGTTTGATTATCGATCCGGGTCCGCGCAGCGTGAACGGCACCAATTTGCGCAGGGCGAGTTTCGACCGTTCCGGTAACGGCGTTTATGCGGCGACTTTCCCCCCTAAAGGTTTACAGCCGAACGATATAGACACGCTGGGCGAGATACTGACCGACGACACCGGCAGGCTTTTGGTGCTGGGCGGTTTAGGCAACTCCGGCAGCGAGAAATCCGGGCCGGGAGAGCCGCATATCACCGACTTTTCCAACAATGACGGCTGGTACGACGATATTTCCGACGGGCCGGTCATGGCCAGATTAGTGATGTATTCCGAACAGGTTGAGCAAATACGCTACATCGATGTGGAATACCCGGCCTGGGTCGTCGTAGGCTATCCGCGCTTCGTGCCGCAAATTCTCGACATGGTGACCATGGACGACGTGCAATACGATTTGTCGTTGCGCAATTTCGCCGCCGATACGCGCATTTACGGTCGGATAGGCAGCTTCGACAACCCGGAAACCATACCCCTTCACGACCAGACCGCGCTAAGCCAGTGGCTGGATAGCCGTCTTACCTGGAACAAAGCCTATAAGCCGTGGTTTTACCGGGACATCTGGCCGATTTTATTCAGGCCTAACGAGTTTTTGTACCTTTGCGACGTGTTGGCCCAGTCTAATTTTCCGCACGACCAGGAAAACCGCGGCACTTTCGATCCCAATAAGCTGGGCATGACGCCTAAATGCGATAAAAACAAGGCTGATAAAAAACTTGCCCCGGAGGCGGCGGCCTATATTTCTCGCGACGCCTCTTTGGGTGAAGCCTATACCGGAACGCGTCCTAAGCCCAATCATAAGGAATGCGATCCTTACGGGCCGATGCGCACCTTCATCTTCGATTTAATGCGCCGTAGCGGGGAAGATAACGAGTTCAGGGTCGAGGATAAAGTCGGCAGCCGGGTGCATAATCTGCCGTTGATGCCGCTGTTATGCGGCGACAATCCGTTGACCAATGAAGTGGTGACCAAGTTTTTAAGACTGACCGATTACCAGCTGTTTATTCTGAAGCAATGGGCCGAAGGTTACTTCATCAACGAAATGGAAGAAGGCTGGATCGATCCGGCAACTTATCCGGTGTACTTTCCTTATTCTTCAACGTTACCGGAGACAGGGAACGGATTAGACCGCGGCATACTCAGCAATGTCTTGGGCGGCGCATTTTGCCCAGGCGGCGAACTGTCTTGGGTGATGCGCAATCCGGCTATTTTTTGGACGCCCTACCGGATCAAGGCGGACCGCAGCCTGTCCGATTTTTTGCAGTCCGCGGCCCAAGCCAACTCTGTCCGTCAATCCACGCATGTCATCAATGAAATGAACTTCAACATCGATGAACCGTTGAGCCAGGACAACGACTTCGCCGCCGGCCTGCAACCGGGCGACTTGACCAAATATTCAGGCGTTCCCTGGCAGGCGGATTTTAACGAATGCACCACCCAATCGATCAATATCACCTACGCCGACTGGAATAACATTTCCCCGGCCAGCGGAAACAACGTACAGATGGCGCGAGAGGAAAAGGTTTGGGACACGCTCTGGTGGCCGGCCCATAGACCGCTGCAATCCAATGAATTGACCGGTTTCGACAATGGCCAGCCGACGGTCACCTGGACCACCTGGAGCCGGGGCATTCAGCAGACCAACGCGGGCGATTTAAAAATGGTCAGCGATTGGTGGAAGTTGGGCTTCATTATCAAAAACCCTTATCAACCCGATAGCGATAAAGTGCCGTCAACCGGCCCGGAAGACGCCCGTTTTTACAGCATCGAACGCGAAGGAAGCGAATACTTGTTTTTCCAAGATCCACTCAACCCTAACAAAAACACTTAACCTAAAAGGAATATCATCATGATTGACAATCCGTTCGTTGGCAAATGGAGCTATCGCAGCTTATTAAACGACCCTGATTTGAAACTGGCGTTCAATGACCTGGAGTTCGGTCAAGGCGTCATAGAAATTAACGAAGGCCCTATGCAAATACTGACCGGCGTTATCGGCGGGCCGGGCTGGTCATTGGCGTTAAAAGGTTCTAGGGATTACGGCTCGCCGATGCATGCCCGCTTCCAAGGGGTCGGCGTCGTCGGAGGCGAGCAATGGATCTATGATTACCAAGGCTACCTTGTTCCTCATTGGCCGAATGGCGTGCAGCAGCGGCCTGCGATGGTAGGCTCGGTGATTCGCACCATCCCGCATTCCGGTAGCGAGCCGGGCACGGTGTCGCCCGCCGGTGTCGTGGCCTCTTTCTATGCGGTCAAATTTGATTGACGCCGGCGTCGATGTTTTTATAGTTGGAGCAGGACCTGCGGGTGCTGCGGCGGCGATTTCGCTGAGCCAAATCGCCCCGCACCTGCGCGTCTGCCTCGCCGATGCGGGACGCGATAGGCCGTTCCGCGTCGGCGAGTCTGTCCCTCCGCCTATCAAACCTTTTCTCGATCATCTAGGTTTAGGACCCGCTTTTATTCAGGCGGACCACTGCCCTTCTTTTCATACTTTGAGCGCTTGGGGCGGGCAGGAACTGATCGGTAACGAATTCTTTCTCTATGTACATAACACCGGTTGGCGGCTTGATCGCGACCGTTTCGACCGCATGCTGGCCGACGAAGCCACTCGCCTTGGCGCCAAACCGCTAACCGCGACCGTGCGTTCGTTGAGCCCTTGCGCACAGGGCTGGCGTATCGATTGCGGTGCCGCAGGCAAGTTTGCCGCGCGTTTTGTTATCGACGCCAGCGGGCGTAGCGCATTGCTGCCGCGCTTATTAAAAATCCCTTCGGTCAAAATCGACAAGTTGGTGGCCTGCGCGGTTTTTTTTGAGCGGCAATCTGTACCGGATGCGCCCGGAGCCGATGCCGCCGTGATCGAATCGTTCCGCGACGGTTGGTGGTATAGCGCTGCGATTCCAGGCAGCCGCAGAGTCGCCATGTTGATGACCGATGCGGATATTGCACGCCAGTTGCGTGTCTCTCAATTGCCTGCCTGGATGGCATGTTTAGCCGAAACCCGTCATATACAGCCTTTGATCGCTTCATGCCGGCCGCTGGCTCCGCCTGCATTTTGGTCCGCCGCTTCCCGCAATTTCGGTTCCGCTTATCCGTTTGGCATTCTAGGGATAGGGGATGCGATTTCAAGCTTCGATCCCTTATCTTCACAAGGGATCATCAAGGCGATAAGGTCGGGCTTATTTGCTTCCTACGCCATCGCCGATTACTTTCTGCGCAATGACGAAACCGGCATTGCCCGGTATTACGCGCTGATGAATCGCGAATTCGATGCTTACCTGACGACGCGGCATGAGTATTATCGCCAGGAACAACGCTGGCCTGATGCGCCTTTTTGGAACCGCCGTCATTGAAAAGTGGACGGA
Organism: Methylobacter sp. Wu8; assembly: GCF_036440755.1. Lineage (NCBI taxonomy): Bacteria > Pseudomonadati > Pseudomonadota > Gammaproteobacteria > Methylococcales > Methylococcaceae > Methylobacter > Methylobacter sp. Wu8. The sequence continues at coordinate 91,181 of NZ_JAZGVT010000075.1, forward strand.
TAATTACAACCTGACCGTACACTATAGTTTGTACGGTCAGGATTCCACAGACTCCAACTGCGGTTCCTTGTTAAGCAGATATATTAAAGCATCAAGGATGCAGTTGGCGACATGGTGCGGTGGCAGCCGGTAAAACGCCTGCCACGCGAACGATACGTGATTGTCGTAAGTTTCTTTGGTTTCAGGGTGGGATTGCAGCCAGCCGATTTTTACTGCATGACCGATAATAATGTCTGTTAATAAGGTGTCGTCTATGTATAAGGATGCATTTTCCCGGAAAATAGACGCCATTGCTTTTAGCGCCTCTACCGTCAACTGGCGATAGACCGGGGCTTGAATCTTGTTAAGCACATGATTGACGTATAGCTTGAAACTTTGCTCGCCCGCCGTCATCTGCGCCAGGGTATTCTCGCTATCCAGCCGGTTTTTACTGTTAAGTTTGTCGCCTATCACCAAGCCGTTGCAATGATGCAGGATGTCCCAGACATTGGCGAAAAACGCATCATTTTCCCTGCCGACGCTGCCTTGCTGTTCGCGCCAATGATACCAGTCCGTTCCTATACGGCCTTTCAGCTCCATGCTGTTTGAAAACCGCGCACGGCTCAACTCTCGAGAATCGCCTTCGTAGTGCAGCGTTTCGGCTAAACCCAATTGATCTTCGGTCTTGCTATAGTCTTTTAGCGTTTCCTTTAGTTTCTCGAATAACCGGTAAGGCGGTAAAGCAAGAATTTCGTTAAAAGCCTGATCTATCGTGCTGCCGCCGGATTCGCGCTTTTGCCTGATGATAATCAACTGCATGATATGACCGACGCGTATTGTATGCATATCGGTGAACAATTCCGGGTTGGATTTGATTAACATGCCCAAATAAATGACCAACTCCTGAATAATGATATGTTCGCTGGCATCGTTATTATTGTAGGCGCGAATGGTTTGCAAGATTTCAGACGAATCGGCCGGACGGTTCAAAGTCGCCCTTCCGCTGTAGGCGCGGCCTAGTGTCAGCGCATGTTGACGCACCAGTATCTCGGTGGCCGCCTGTTCCAGGTTTATATCGTATTTACCCAATAATCCGGCACAGCGCCTGACGATGTACCAGGCGTGTTGGTCCCCTGCCCGCGCATAGATTTCTTCCAGCAAGTCGCGCACAAGGCCGGCAGCGCCGTCCATCGCCGATAATCCTGTGTCGTAATCCAGGCCGTGACGAAGACTCAGTAAGCTTAAGACTTCAAGTTGCGCGTAAAGATTGGCGTTGGTTTTCAGTTGCTCGATCAGTATTCCGTCGGCGCTGATGTCCCATGCCGTCAATATTTGCGTATCCAGCGGCCCCGGCGGAGCGGTATCTATCGGCAATATTCGAAAAAAGGGCCGTTCAGCGTCCTTCCAGGAAGCTTTGGAGAATTGAAAATCATGCAGGTAATCAATTTTTTCATAACTCGATGTTGCCGCAAACTCCAAAAGCGTTCCGAGTTGCAGGGGAATACCCAAGGTGGAGCCTTGCTGCAGTTCTTTGATGAATTCAATCAGAACCTCGCGGTTATGGCTGTCCAACATATTATGTTTTATCGTCATAACAACCAGGGGATTGCCCGGCCTGTCCCAATGTCTATGAACATATGCCAGTTCCAGGCGCAAGCGCTGTATGACCAAGCGGTTGTCCATCGCCAGATAAAAACCTTTCTGACTGAGGCACTGCGGTAAAAACAGCAGACGCTCACCGGACAGCACATACATTTTGGAGGTCGCCATGGTCCGCAACTGTCTCAACGGCCTGCCGGTTAAGCCCATACGGTCGTTCCGGCCTACATGGGTGTATGCCTCGGCCAGTTCTGAGGCTTCCCTTATCTGGATAGGCGCTATTTCGGCGAGTGTTTGCGTTTGAATGCCTAAATTCATCAAGCTGTTTTGTACGGCTTCGTCCTGGGCGAGCAACTGGATTTGCAGCTTGCAATCCTGAGCCTGCTTAACAATTTTGTGCCGTCCCAAAGGGTCGATGTCGTCAATGCCGAGCAAACCATCCTGAATAAGACAGCCCAGTATGAACAGGCTTTGCGCCCAAACCAGGGGCACATTTTCGTTCGGTACCCGTTCCTGACTGTGTGGATTGGCTTTTTCCGCTGCAATTAACTCTTTTGGGACGATATAAAGTTCCGGCAATAATTGCCTGCCATTTTGTTCAACCAGCAGGCTTTCCAATTTAGCGCGATAGCGCAAGGCGGCTTCGCTACCGCCTGTGAATAAGTTGTTGAGCAGTAAATAGGTGAAAAACAGCGGCCATTCGCATTCAATGTCCATGAATTGCTTCAGTTCATGCGGATCGTAATAGAGGCGATGACTATCTTCTATCGCTGTTTGGTGGCCGTCTAACAAGAAGCGTTTGCAGCCGTATCGTCCTTCCAGCTTTTCGCAAATAATCGCTTCCGTTTTTGCCCTGAGAATTTGATTATCAATCGCGAAAGCCGGAAATCCGGTGATGCTGAGCACCGCTGAGTCGGTCTCTTTAGAAATCGACTCTCTGGGTAACAGCGATTCGAGGGTAATGCGCGTCCGGGCGATGTCGTCGCTGATCACATGCACGACAGATGCCTGCCCGCCGTCCTTGCCGAATAGATTAAAACCGGACAGCGCTTCCAACGCGGCTTTCGCCATGCCGATTGAACTCGCGTTTAATTCGGCAATGCCGTGGTTGGTTTTGTGGCCGCGCTCCCAGATACCGTAGTCCGGTGTGCGATAGGTTCGACTGATGTAGTGAACCAGATTTTGCACAAAATTGACTTCATCGATGGTAAATACGATGCGTAAGCCGGATGCCGTCATCTGCGCCAGCATCAGTAAAAACAAAGACGTGGCGTCCAGTTGCAAATGCCCCCATTCATGATCGCCCACGACCACGTCGCCCGTTTTTGTATCGTACTTGGCATGTAAGGCATCGAGCGGGTTCTGCGTGTGCTTGAATTTCTCGACTTTGGCCGCCTGGCGCATCATCGCCGTCAGCAGCCCGCGCATCAGCTTGACGACGCTTTGCTCAAGCAGATAAGCGCGCCCGCTTTTTTCAACGAGGCTGTCTTCGTCGCGCCGGTAAGCAAGCGCCAGTCCCCATGCCGCCAGAATACTGTAGACATTATCCCTGACCCAGGCATCGGTATAATTGCCGTGCACATTGACGGCGGTACTGGCCGGCAACAAGCCGCTCACCCAATCCTGGCGGCTCAGAATGATGTCCTGTACCTGTTGAAAATAAGCGTCCAGTTTATCGTGTTGACTCGATTTCATGTTCAGTGAATAGCGTGATTTTGGAAATAGGCTTTAAGCTAGCCGCCCTATCGTATCGAGCCACCGCTATAAACCTCTAGGTTACATAATGACGAGCAATTAATGCGCCATAGTTTACGCTATTTCGCGTCCTTTTTGACGACTACTCGGACGCACGCTGCGTTCAAAAAGCGATTACGCCAGTTGCGGGCGCAAACGACATCATGCTGTTACCGTTTACTTGTGGAAAATAACGCTTAACGCGAAAATGCGGCAAACATCTTCGTGATGATTTGCACCAATTTGGGCGAAATCCTGTTTTTTGCACTGAAATCACTCGCGCATGTTATCGACAGGTTCGCAATAGCGCCTTGCGCGGCTCGACGCGGCATATTGGTTCGGTTATTGCTTTGTATTGAGTAAATGGATGCCCAACATGGGGTTTTGATGCGACAAATTAATATGAAGTTGAGAGTAAGCTGCGATCTTCGTTTCCAGATAGAGGCCCCGACAGCCCTGATTTTAATGCTGCGCCCATTGAACGGCGCACAACAAAAGATTACAAGCTCCCGTTATATCGTTGAGCCTTGCGTACAGATCACCGAGAGTAAAGACAACTATGGCAACTTCTGTCAACGCCTGGTCGCTCCGCCCGGAGAATTTAGCGTCCAAACCTCTTTTGAAGTCATCACGGGGGAATATATCGATAGTGCGCCCGGTGCCTATTTTGTTGAAATCCAGAATCTCCCAGACCGCGTTTTGCCTTATCTGTTGCCGAGCCGCTACTGCGAATCGGACCGGTTTGGCAATCTTGCCAGAGAGATAACCGCCGATGCGCCGCCGGGTTACGATCAGGCCGGCAAAATCACGGACTGGGTTCGCAATACCATACAGTACATTCCCGGCTCCAGCGACTATCCGCTATCGGCAGTCGAGGTTCATAACCGGGGCTATGGGGTATGCAGAGACCTTGCGCAGCTGGCGATAACCTTATGCCGCAGCATCAGCATACCGGCGCGTCTGGTGGTGGGTTATTTGTATCGGCTTGAACCGATGGATTTGCACGCCTGGTTTGAAGCCTATATCGGCGGCCGCTGGTACTCGTTTGATCCGACCCAAAACGATTTGCGCGGCGGCAGGGTGATTATTGCTTATGGGCGCGATGCGGCTGATGTTTCGATATTCCACCAATTCGGCCAGGGCTGTATTTTGAATAATATGGATGTCCAGGTTAATTTGCTAGACAAGCCCCGGTAAAACAAAAAGTTTGCTGCATTAACCGAGGCTTGGCTTTGAATAAACCGTCACAAACTAAACAACGGAAGATAAAGACGCCATTTTTTGCTCAACGCCGATGATAGCCCGATTCAAAACACCGAGATTTTTTTCTTCATTGATCTGCATGCCCATTACATAGAAAATCGGCATCCATAGCGGATTAATCAAAATGCCACCCAGCGCACTCTTCCAGGTCCGCTTCAGATTCTTTAAAGGATTGAAGGACTCGGCTAAAGAATGCATCGGATACTCGGCAAAAACAGCCGCAATCGGGTGCAGGATGATTTTGTCATGGCCGTCAAGCTGCGCCATTGATTGCAGGAGTTTCCGCTCCATGTTGTGATAATTGATCCGGGCAAAACCCGCAGAAACAGCGAAAGTAAGAGCGACCAGCGGCAAAAGAACCGTCGGCGGCGCTACCGGTGCAAAAGTGGAAGACAACATGACGATGCCTAATCCCAACATCAAGACGTCTTCCCCCCGCTCCACATCGCGGTCAATGCCTTTGACAATGTCGGAAACGGCATTGCCGAACGGGTCTTTTAAGTAATCTTTTTCTTGTGCCATGGTATTCTCCTTATGGATAGTGCTAATGCACACCTTATGAAAAATGTCAGATACGCGAACAGGTAGACTGAATTGAGATGCAAAATCCAGCAGTAGCCGCGTGTTCTTTGTGCCGAATTTACCGGCCCACGCCCATTTGTCTAATTCTTATTCTCCCTGTCGGCTAGTGTAATTGAGCTTTTATTCGACGGCAAATTTGGATTTTTAGCGCAGGATACCCACCCCGTAAGGCTTGCGGCATGGCGACTGAAGCCGCCGCAATCTTTTCAGTGTAGATTTCTTAATTACAGTCTATGTTTTATTCGATATTATCGGCTTTTCAAACAGTGCTTAAACTCAAGCAGAGGAAAAAACATGCAGCAAAAAATAATGCTATCGTTATCCGCATCACTGGTTTTTTCTATGGCGTCGGTCAACGATGCCGGCGCCGCAGGCTGGAAAGATGTGCTCAATGCCGTCAATAATGACATCAATGGTCATGCCAATAATACCGGCCAAGCATTGCAGCAGAGCCAACAGGCCGTGAATGCGGCTCAGGCTGTGCAAGCCGGCAGTTTGACCGAATTATTGATGCAGCGAACAGGCGTGACGGCGGCCCAGGCTCAAGGGGGCGCTGGCGCTTTGTTTCAGATCGCTAAAAGCAAGATGCAGGCAGATTCATTCGCCCAGTTGGAACAATCGGTTCCGGGCATGCAAGGCATGTTGGGGGCGGCCGTACCCGCTCTAGCGCAGCAAGGTGGTTTGGCGGGGCGTTTATCTTCTCTAGCGGGAGCTTCGGGCGGAACGGCGGGGAGTTTGATTTCACTGGTTTCCGCTTTTCAGCAGCAGGGCATGTCGCCTGCGATGGTGCAACAATTTATTCCGGTGGTGATTGAATATGTCAAAGCCCGTGGCAATAGCGCTTTAGTGGATACTTTAAACGCTGCATTAGTCGGGCGTTAAGGCATAGACGCAACCGGCCTTCTCAGCGAGGGGAAGGTATAAAAACTCAAGATTTAAGCATTACGCAGTCAGCGCAAATCAAGCGTCAATAATTACTTTCAATACTTTTCCGGGAGTCAGCGAATTGTATACGCCTGACGGATTCCATTTGCGCAAATCCGTAATTGAGACGTTGAATTTACGCGAAATTTGCGCCAAGGTTTCGCCCGGCTTAACCGTGTAATTAATCGTGCGGATTCCCGCCGATGAGGCTTGAGCCTGTTGATGCGCAGCCTTGATAATGATCTTCTGGCCTAAAACCAGTGACGATTTTGGAGAAATTTTGTTCCAACTTTGAATGTCGTTAACGCTAACCGAAAATTTCTGCGCAACATTCCAGAACGTATCGCCTTTTTTTACGACATAGACCTGTGCGCCGACGGAATTGTTTTTAGCCGTTGTGGCGACGTGCTGCGCCGAATTTTGCGGCGTCGGCATTTTTAAAAGCATGCCGGAATGGATGGAATTGCCCGCTAAATGGTTGGCCTGACGAATCGATTGGGGGGTCGTATTGTTCCTGTCGGCGATCGATACCAAGCTTTCCCCCGCCTTAACCTTATGCAAGCTTGGGATAGCCTGAACTTGATCATGGCGGATTTGCGCCGCCGCCTCAGCATGGTAACGATTTTGATCGACCCGTTGGTCATAAGGCAACTGAGCCAGGTTTTGCTTGAATGTTTGCGCCTTGGCGACCGGGATCAACAAATGATGCGGCCCTTGCGGTGCGGTGCTCGAGTGGTTAAAACCGGGATTTAATTTTAAAAACTCGTTCAGCGGCGTATTAGCCAGCTCCGCGGCTTTGTTTAAATCCAATTGGGATTTGACATCGACAAGCTCGCAGTAAGGCTTGTTGGGGATGTGTTGCAAATTAACGTTGTATTTGTCGGCATTCGCAAATATTCGCGCTATGGCCAGCAACCGCGGCACATAGTCCGCCGTTTCCTTCGGCAGGTCCAACGACCAGTAATCAGTCGCCCGCTTGAGATCTTCATTCTTTTCGATAGCCTTTCTTACATTACCTTTGCCGTAATTATAGGATGCCAGAGCAAGATGCCAGTCGCCATCGAAAGTCTCGCCCAAATGTTTGAGAAAAGCCGTCGCCGCTCTAGTTGAGGCGTAAACGTCGCGGCGACCGTCGTACCAAGCGTTTTGCTGGAGACCGTACAGACGGCCGGTAGCCGGTATGAATTGCCAAAGTCCCGACGCGTCGCTTTTTGAATAGGCTTCCGGCAGGAAGGCGCTTTCAACGATAGGCAGCAAAGCCAGCTCGCCGGGGATATTTTTGGCTTCTATCTCATCGAGTATCAGATGCAAATAAGGTTCCGCCCGTTGCTGAACTCTGGCAAGATACGCAGGATGCCGCAAATACCAGTTTAACTCGCGGTCGATCCGTTCATTTTCAATCTGGGGCAGAGAATATAATGATATTAACCGTTCCCAAACCGTGTTCTTATACTTGGCCGGTACCGTGTATTTTTGTTTGCCGAACGGATGGAGGGAATGCCTCACATAGCTGTTATCGGTTTCCGAGGTATCTGGCGGCCTATCGTTAAAAGAGTCTTTTGACGTTGTAGAGCAGCCTGTTACGATTAAAAAGGTCAATAGTGATAAAAATTTACCCGACCTGTTAAAGTTAACGCTCATCATCTAAGCCTTTTAAGAATAAAGTTTATTATTAGAATGCTATCATTATAGCTTGTTTTTATTGAAAATCATCAAAGTCAGATAGTATAAAATGCGCCCATGAAACGTAATTTCTTATTTGCCTGGTATCAAACCCCTCGAGGCAAGCTGTTACAGCAGCTTGAAGCCGACTATATTCAACGGTCCATTACCGTCAGTTGCAAGCAGACCATCTTGCAGATTGGCGGTTTAGGTTGGGAAAGCGAATTTATCGACTGCTCTTTGTACAAAAATTTTACGATACTGGACGCCAAAAGCCTGGGCTGCGATAAAGCAAGAAAAATCCAGGCCAAATCGCACAGCCTGCCCTTGCAGAGCAATTCTGTCGATATGATCATCATCCCGCATTTATTGGAGTTTGACGCTTCCCGGTTTCAAACCATGCGTGAAGTGGAGCGTGTTTTAAAGCCGGAAGGCATATTGGTCATGCTGAATTTTAATCCCTGGAGTCTATGGGTTCGATACCAGTATTTGTGGGATAAAAAAATGGCCGATTCCTGGGGAGGACACTTTATTTCCCGACCCAGGGTTTTGGACTGGCTAAAATTGTTAAATTTTGAAGTCACCGTATCGTCGGAATTTAGCTTGGATACGGTAAAATCGACTCACGGTAAATTTATAACCCGTGGATACTCACTCACATCGACCGCCTATGCGATTAGGGCCATCAAGCGCCGCTACAACCTGATTCCATTGACGCCTGTAACCGCGCTAAATCCCCGCTTAATTCTGGCAAATCCGCTTAATACACCAACAACACAGAAAAACAGACATGACTGATCCCGTCATTATTTATACCGATGGCGCCTGTAAAGGCAACCCCGGACCGGGCGGCTGGGGCGTTATCCTCAGCTACAAAGGAAACGTTAAGGAACTTTACGGCGGCGACCCCGCCACCACCAACAACCGCATGGAGCTGATGGCTGCAATCCAGGCGCTGGAAACCCTGACCAAACCCTGTTCCGTGCAGATGAATACCGACTCGAAATATGTGCTGCAAGGCATTACCGAATGGATGAGCAACTGGAAAAAACGCGGCTGGAAAACGGCCACCAGAAGCCCGGTTAAAAATGAAGACCTCTGGCGCAGACTGGACGCCGCCATTCAACGGCATAACATCGAATGGGCATGGGTAAAAGGCCATTCGGGCGACAAAGATAATGACAGGGCGGATGAGTTGGCGAATCTTGGCATTGATTCGTTGCGTTGATCGGTTTTCCCCAAGGGTATTTGATGGGTTTCGCTTCGCTCTACCCATCCTACCGGCTGTAACTAATAACTCAGCGCGGGGGGCGTTTGGTATAGCGAAACCAGTCGCGTACCGCTGCCATTTGTCTAACCTGCTGTTCCGGCGCGTGCCGTTTACAACTTGTATATTCTTCTGTGCCCGCTTTGGCCCCCCAACGGATTTCGACGCAATCATTCGGGTTATAAGCCATCTCGAATGCTGCTTTGCGCCTCAATATCTCCGCTACCGAAAGCTCCCAAGGTTCGCCATTACTGCGTACATACCGAATCTTTTTCTCCGCAGTCAGTTTTTCATGCAGTTGCTCTATCCGGGTTTTAACCTGTGCTGCGGATTGAGCCGTCAGGTTAAACAGCTCAGGATAACGGACGACTTTTTCAGGGAAACCAAGCAAGACATTGATAGCAATTAACAATCGCATATCACGCGATGGCGTGGCGTAATCCTCCCACGGACCGATCGTTTCAAAAATCGCCACACCTTTCGGCATCTCGATTGTATTGGCTTTTTTACGAAAATAATTTTCACCGTTTTCAACCGATTGCCGCCGCGTTTCCAGTTGTTCCACCAACGCGGTTAACGTCGCCTCGTAAGCCTGTTTCGCATTCAAGCCGTCAGGATTAATCAGCTTGTAAAGTTGTGCGTAAAAATCGTCAGGCTCCAACACTGCCTGTTCAATCGAATAGTCCGGCAACTCGTCATTACTCAACAGCGTGCGGTTATTCGCAAGGGGACGGAAAGCTTTAAAACCGGCCCCCGCACTGCCTGAATTAGCGAACAAAAAGGTGCCTTCCCAAAACCGTTTCCGGCCGATGGAATTATCCGGCTGGGCGTCGGCCGCAAATAAAATACCCGGACTGTCGGCTGTTTGCGCCACCCATTTCACCAGCACTAGCACATGGCCGTATGGGTCCGCATAAATGGTGCCCGGCCACAACGTCTCGCGCCGTAACGCCACAGGATAAAAATCGGTTTCTTCGCCGGCAAGCGCGGTGCGGCCATTTCCTGACTGCACAACATCCATTAAAGTATGGCTTAAGGCTTTAAATTTGGCAGGCGGTGCGATTTGTTGTACAAAATCGGTGCTGACTGTAGCGGAATTGCACACAGGCGGCTTTTTGGCTGTGCCGCGACTGCAAGCGCGATAACTGAATGGCAATCCGTTTTTCCAGGCAAAATAGCTGCGGAGAAAATACGGAAAATCGGCGCAATCAGGCGTTGCAGGCAGCGCTTTGTCTTCGTTCAAAGCTAAATAATTGTGCAGAAAATTACGTCCTGAATCCCGTAAAACAGGCTCCAGGGATCGAAAACTCAGGCTTTGATCAACCGGTGCATCGAAAAGCCGTTCTATCCAGGCCGAATAAAAGGCTTCATAACTGTCATTCCAGACTGCGTGTTCTCCAGTGCCGTTATCGCCGTTAAAAACTTCACGGCACGCCAGCGTTGTGTCTTTATCTTTGGCCTCTAATTGATAACGGCCTTCGTCAAGTTTGTCAATCTGCGCCGATAAATGCCAAGGCATCCCATCATTAGCCGTTGCATTTAATACCTGCTTTTCACCCTTGGGATGGGTTAATACCAATTCGGTAATAGTTTCAGAGCCTGACACAGCCATGACATTAATCGGCGCCCCCGCCTTTACTACGCGCGGAGAAATCCAGATATGGGTAAAATCGCCTTGCGTACAGGAAGAGGCAAAACTTGGCTGACTGATAATGCAGCCCGCTAAAATAATCGCTTGATAGAGTCGCTTCATAAAGACAGGCTCGATCGATTCTGAAAACATAGTTAACGCGGCTATTTTGTAAACTGCTTTTCCGTGACAGCAACTCGGCTTGCTGGCCGCCGATTGTTTCATATTTCGAATCCGCCTACACCGGTATCCAAATACCATGAAGTTAAAACATGTCCTCCGTCACATAAACTTCGTGTCCTGAAATAGTGACTCCGATACCTTGTTGATCGTATTTCGGCGACAGAATGTTTTTCCGGTGCGGCGGGCTGTCCATCCATCCCTGTACGGTCGATTGTGCGATTTCTTCCGGGGTTTTCCAGACGTATTCCTTTTTTACCGCAACACCGTTTTGCTTGGTCGTAATGACCTTATCGTAAAGATGATTCATAAATATGTTTTCGCCCGGACCGATTGCCCAGGTATTGGCGTCGGCTTGCTTTTTCCTGTCCCATCCCAACCTTTTAGCCCGCTCGACGGGACCTTCCCCCTGCAAATTCGTGTGGTTAAAAAAATGATAACGCGCCATGTCGCGGCTATGCTGACGGGCGATGGCCGCGAGCAACTCATCGTTATTCAATTGGGGCAGGCCGTGCTTTTGCCGCTCACGGTTTATCTGTTGATGAATTTCGCGTTCAAGTTCAGCGGCCGCTATCCCCGGCTGAGCGTCAATATCGGCTACTACCGGATAAGGGACAGTCCCGAGGCAAAAAATGAACAGGGATAAAATTCGTTTCATGATCTTGATGCCGGCATTAATGTGTGGAGGGGAGCCGCTAGGGCATTCGGAATTCGGATATAAAAGCGCACAGGCGGACTAGCATAGCGCAGCTCGACATTTATTGTCACCCTGTATTGGCAGTTTCAGCCGGCCGCCGCCGTCTCAAATCGACACGTAGCCGTCAAATAAGTCCCATAGTATACGCACAGCATAGCCACGGGACTTTTTCCGCTCAAAAGCAGCAATGATTTATTTTCTCATTGATTTTTTGAATTTTTTATCCAATTTGTTATTGGCGTCTTGAGATAATTGAGCAGCCCGCTTGGCTGCGGTTTCTGCGGCCCCTGCCTTTGCCGCCGCATCGGCGGCCGTCGTTTGCGCACTGGCTGCATCGGCTGATGCTTGTTTAACAGAACCGTCCAAGCCGTTAACTTGCGACTGTAAATCTTCGATATCCGAATTTGTTGCGCAAGCCGTAATCAGGCTGCAAGCCAGCGCAATCATTGATAGCTTCATTACTGTTTTCATATTATTTTTCCTTACTGAAGATGATGACCATAAAAACCCCACATATCAAATAACCCTCTGTTTAATCTGAGCTATTTGAATATATCTTGCATATCGGTAACTTAACGCAAGCTTAACACAGTGGATTTAAAGGCTCTGACGCCGCCGTATCGCGTCACTTCATACGAGTTGCTTGATGAATCGATCCGCCAAAAATCGTCGTAAGCGTTCAATGCCGCAAAAATACACAATGCGCGGATTGTTGAATGCTGTCGGCGCTGGGTGGCGTATCCTATACCCATGTCCAACCTTAAAAAACAACGAAGGGTGTTGATGAAAAAAATACTGGTAACCGGCGCAACCGGGCAGATCGGCTCCGAATTAACGATAGCCTTGCGCGACCGATACGGCGCGGAGAATGTGCTGGCTGCCGGACACAAGAGACCGGCCCAGGACGAATTAACCCAACCGGGACCTTATTGCAGCCTGGATGTCCGCGATGCGGCCGCCCTCAATCAAGTTATAAAGACATATAATATCGATACGATATTTCATCTCGCCTCCCTGCTTTCCGCCGTTGCCGAACAAAAGCCTCAGCTGGCGTGGGACGTCAATATGAACGGTTTGATCAATATACTGGAGGCCTCCAGAACACACCAATGCGCGTTGTTCTTCCCCAGCTCCATAGCCACTTTCGGCCCGGAAACTCCGCCTATGGATACGCCGCAGGACACCGTTCAGCGGCCTACGACCATTTACGGAATCAGCAAGGTTTCAGGAGAGCTGCTGTGCGATTATTATTATCATCGCTTTGGCGTCGATGTACGCGGCTTAAGGTATCCGGGGCTGATTTCCAGCAAAACCCCACCCGGCGGCGGCACCACCGATTATGCGGTGGATATTTTTTATGCGGCAATAAAGTCGCAACATTATGATTGTTTCCTCCAAGCCGATACGCAACTGGATATGATGTACATGCCCGACGCGATCGATGCGGCTATTCACTTGATGACAGCGGACAGTACGCAGCTAAAGCACAGAAACGCGTTTAATGTGACGGCGATGAGCTTTACCCCGCAGCAGTTGGCGGCGGAAATACAAAAGTATATTCCAGACTTCACAATCGCTTACAACCTTGATCCATTACGCCAGGCGATTGCCGATTCCTGGCCCAGACACATGGACGACAGCGCCGCCAGAGCCGAATGGGGCTGGCAGGCTCAATTCGATTTGCCGGCGATGGTCAAGGACATGCTGGAAAAAATCACGCTCAAATAACCGGAGGCGTTTATGTCACTGAAAAAATTAGAACCGCTGCTCACCGGCAAATTAACCCAATTACAACAACAAGGCCTGTGCAAAGGTAATGAAAAAGTCATTACCGGCATGAAAGCCGCTGCTGACGGTTTCGGCCCCCGCTATTTTCTTGAAGGGTGCGGAGACCGGGCTTTCTTGCGCATGAATTCCAATTCCTATCTCGGGCTTGCGATGCATCCCCAGGTTATCAAGGCGGAGGCTGAAGCCGCTGAAAAACTCGGCACCGGCCCCGGAGCGGTTCGTTTTATCAGCGGCACTTACCGGCCGCATATTGAACTGGAGCAAAAACTGGCCGAGTTTCACGGCCGCGAATCGGCAATGCTGTTCAGTTCCGCTTATACGACGGTGACGGGCGTGTTGCCCCAGTTTATTTCCGCCGATACTTTAGTTGTCAGCGATGCGCTGAATCACAACTGTATTATCAACGCGATACGCTTATCCCATCCCGCCGGCAAAGAAATTTATGCTCATGCGGACATGACTGCCCTGGACAAAATCCTTGAGGCCTACAAAGGCCGGGTCAAGCGCGTTTGCGTGGTCACTGACGGAATTTTCAGCATGCGCGGCGATTACGCACCTCTCGATAGAATAAACGCCTGCTGTAAACGGCATGAAGGAGCGTATGAAGAAGGGATCATCACCCTAGTCGATGATTCTCACGGCGTTGGCGCTTTTGGGCGTGCCGGCCGGGGTACGGAAGAATATACCGAGGCCAAGGCGGATATTTTGATTGCAACGCTAGGCAAAGCTTTCGGCGTTAACGGCGGCTATGTCGTTTCCAGCTCGGCGGCGATAGCTTACTTGCGGGAAACCTCGCCGTTTTACATTTATTCAAACCCGATTACGCCGGCCGAAGCGGCCGCAGCCGGCGCAGCTTTAGACATTGTTACCAATGATGAAGGTTTACAACTGCTGGAAAAGTTGCGGCTATTTAGCGCCCGCCTTAGATCGGGACTTGAACAACTGGGATTTGAAACCTTGCCGGGAGAGCATCCTATCGTGCCGGTCCTGATCAGGGATAGCGGAAAAACCTCGGCTTTGGCCGCGCATTTATTGGCGAACAATATTCTGGTTACCGGCCTGAATTACCCGGTTGTTCCTCAAGGCGAGCAGGAAATCAGGTTGCAGGTCTGTGCCGAGCATACCGGCAAAGATTTAGACTATTTATTGGCGAAGCTGGCTGATTTTAAGCGCTAGCCGCCTAAACTGAGGAGCAGTGGCAGAGCGCATAGCTACCCTGCCCCGCCACACCCTCGCCATTATTCCTGTCAGGCGTATTCACGCTCTTCTTCTATGACATTCTGTGCGGCGAAGAATTTTTTAAATTGCGGCATAAAGCTGATAGTGATCGGTATCGAATAAAAACAATACATTGCCGCCGCTTCGCCGGTTGATACGCCGAATATCCATTGCGGCATAAACAGCGTCATAATCGCCATGACGAAATGATAGGTAGCGATACGCCAGTTATCCTTCCAGACAAAACCGCTGGCCGCCAAACCAAACAACGAACCCCAGGTAACCAGCAAGCCGAACGCGCTGCCGATGTGGTAGCCGATATGGTATTGGCCAATGAACAGGCACGAGATCATATTGCCGATAAAATTCGGCGCAATATCGAATAGTTGCCATTCTTTAGGTAGAAAACTGAAAACCAAAAATGACGAACTGAGGATTACGCCGGTGATGGTCGCCTTCTTCAGCGCGGTTTTGTCGGACGAATAAGTCGCCAACGCAGGCATAATCGCCAATGCCTGCAAGCTGATATGGTAAGTTGAAAGTTCACTCAATAATTGATTGGCGCCATAGCCGCACTGATCCGCCACCGGATAAGCGAAATACTGAATAAATTCCATCAGGGAAAAATGAAAAATGGCGTAAAACCGTGCAACCCGAACCCAAAACGGTTCACTTTTATCCAAAAAAGTAACAGTAGACGCGGCCAGTCCAACCAAACCCAGGCCAAGAGACATATTTGCACTAAAACACATAATTATTATTCCGTAAATTATTATTGTTAGAAAAATCGCGTCAAAAAATCACCTGACATTTTTTCGCAGCTGCTTTTATTTTACAGATTTGGCAGCGTCATAACCAGCCTGACTGAATCGAGAACAAATGGATGTGCTTGTTAATTATGCCATATCCAATATCTGGATTCACTTCGCGCTCTAACGGTTCGGCAATTAGAACCGGTTTGACCTGTTTACTTTAGTGGAAAAAGACGACAACAGCATGACAATTCGGCGGCCATTATTACTTTATTAAAAAGTAGTGTCGCAGTCTCTTCTGTAACATCACCCGGCAGCTTTGCCGGAGAGTCGATAGACCTTGTATTCGATACGTTCCGGGGGCTTATCCGGCAATTCCGGGTTAATCTCGAACGCGCTCTCAACGTGGGCCAAGTCGATCTCGTAAGTCTCCGAATACAATGTTTTGATCTCTTCGGCAACGCCAAAAGCTTGGCTTGGACTCTGTTTTTCTTCCGCATCCTCCGTGGTCAGCAGAAAAACCTTGGCGGTTTCCGCAACAATCGAACTCAAATGGGCAATATAGCGCCGACGGATGTCTTCCGGCAGGGCGGTAAGCGCTGCCCGGTCATAAACCGTATCAACCGGCCCCAGATCGCCCTCGGTCAATGAGAAATAATCACCGCATAAAATGCTGAGTCTCCCATGTTTCCATAGCGTAAATTTACCAACCTGCCGACGGACAGGCTTCAGATGGTTCTCCCGAAAGAAAGCCCGTACCGCAATAGGACTCAACTCAACGCCGATGACTTCATGCCCCTGCTTGGCAAGCCAAATCATGTCCAAACTCTTGCCGCAGAGCGGTACAAATACCCGACTGCCTTTTGCCAGATCAAGACTGGGCCAAAATTTGGTCAGTAGCCGATTCACCGTTTGCTGGTGAAAATCGGTTCGCCGGTCACGCCAGAACTGCAACCAAAGAACATTGTCGCGGCCAATCATGACGGCTCCAGCGCCAGCGCTTGGGCAAAGGTCAGGAAACGCCCCTTAAACGGATCGCCGTTTTCCATCACATGATCGGCACGTCGCGTAGTAAAGCCGTAACCGAGTTCAGCCATTTCCCGGCAAAAACCGACACGGTTGCCGCGATCCGGGTCAACGATAATGATCTGTGCAGACGGCCCGGCATGACGGTCAATGAAACCGGCAAGCTGGCCGGGCTGCTGCCGCTCATAAAGGACATCACTGCCGATGATCAAGTCGAACTGACCCAGCTCAGGATTGTTTGCCTCCCAGTTTCCTGCATGATATTTCAGCGGCCCCAGTTTGTTCAGCAGCAGGTTCTCATTCAAAAAAGCCTGACTCAGAGGATGCCAATCGCTGACGGTCATGTCTCCTGCCCGACGATGGATGACTAGGCTTGCCAGAGCGAGACCGGCGCCGATTTCCAGAATGCGTTTCCCGGTCAGCTCAATAGTATGCATAGCCAAAGCCAGTACCCGCGCTGACGGCCATAAATGACCGAATAACGGCCAACTGGCCGGTGAGATACCGGCAAGCTCGGCTTCGCCTAGCGGGTCAGAATATTGCTGGAGATCTGACAAAGAACGGATCAGATAGTCCGTACCGCCAACAGTGACGGTCTGGTACTTGACATGGTAACCGGGCATAGGGATTTCTTCTCATCGGGAAAGGGTTGTACATCAGGAAAATGTTCTGATCGAACGGACACAACACTTCGTGAGAAGAGGTATACAGGCCGAAAATGGCACTTGCGGAAAGCATCCCGGAATTACCTTTGAGCTCGGGATATTCAAAGAGTATAACAGAGTGACTAAAAAATAACGTGGGCTTTCCCCACTTCAAATTGAGGCGTCTTGTTCCAAACAAACGGCAGTTCTCGTTTCCGATTCATTCGCTCGGATGACCGCAGCTGTTCCAAATTTTCGTAATACAGATGCGTCCATCACCCGACAGATCCCCTATTTTCATTTTAGCGGACCACACCATTCAAAACCTGCGCTTACCTGCATCCCTACCTATCCTGATCAGGAATACAGAAAAAGCGTTGGCATTGGCGGCGCAATGAATAAAAAATCAAGTTTCATCTGAGCATACGGAAAAAATCAAACCATTTAATGGACAAAACCGGCTGATTTCAAGCAGTAAGCCGAACTATCAACTACCTAAATACGGCAAGTAAATCATGACCTTGCAAAGTAATCAAATGTGGGAATATTATTTCTTTAACGGCACGACAAGATAAGGTTGGAGGTGTTTTTTACTATGTCTGCTATTTATCCGATACTTGGTTTTACTCACCCTTTGAGTTCAATAACTCATCTTTTGGGAGCAATTTTCTTTGCTTATCAGGCCACCCTCATGCTTCGACAAGAAAAAGGGCCGACTATTCGCATCATCTCACTGGCCGTATTTTCCGGTTCCTGTATTTTTTTATTATTGGTCAGTGGCATTTATCATTTGTTGCCGACAACCGGAGCAGCGCATACGGTTTTTCAACGACTCGACCATGCAGCTATTTTCTTAGTCATCGCCGGCACCTTTACACCCATACACTGTATTCTTTTTACCGGATTTTTAAGATGGGGATTTCTCGCTATCGTTTGGGTCCTGGCCATCAGCGGCCTTATCGTAAAAACAATTTTTTTTACAACAATACCGGAATGGTTCGGTTTGTCTTTCTATCTGGGACTTGGATGGATGGGACTTCTAATGGGGGTTCATCTTTGGCGAAGATATGGCTTTGCTTTTATCCGGCCGTTCGTGCTCGGCGGTATTTTCTATACGGTAGGGGCAATTATTGAATACTACCAACAATTAACAATACTTCCCGGCATAATCGGCCCCCATGAAATCCTGCATATCGCCGTGCTTTTGGGGATAGGTTTTCAGTGGTGGTTTATTGTCAAAATAGTGAGTCAAGTCCCGGCTGTTCACACATGTGATTAGCAATAATCACCCGTTAAACGAAGACAACCTCATGAATAACAACCATTAAAAACAGTCTTCTCCAGCACTACATAATAAACCGCTGTTGCTTCGGCCATTTCCGGCGCATACTGGACTTCGGTACGGAAGTATCGAACAGCGCTTTCAAGCTTGGCGCATCCCCGAAGTGATTGGATCGATTGATACCCGGTATAAAAAAGCTTTAGTTTTCCACAACGGCGCACCGATCCCTTATCCTCAAAAAATCATTTGGCATTAAAAATACTTGGGGCTTCAATGAAAGGCATTCAGCTAATAGCTGATTCACCTGATATAGATAGAGACCCGTACAGCGCCGGCCGGTTTTTTAGGATTACTTACATTAAAACAGGAAAGTGAACATGAAAAGAATAAATCTAGCGGCAATATTATTGACCTTATCCGTATTTACCGGCGCTGCTTATGCCGATATTACCCTGCAATCCAAAGCAGAAGTCGAGGGTACCTGGAAGCTGCAATCCACCAAAAACTCTTTAACCGATAAAGAAGCCATTCCGAGGGAAGATACCTGGATATTTAAAGACGGCAAAGTAACGATCCTACATATTCCGCGCGAAGGAAAATTCTATGATCAACCGCCGGTAAACTACGAAATAGAAGACGGTAAATTAAAAGTCGCTCTTTTGGGTAACAACAGGTTTGACGTGTTTTCTTTAGAGGCGAAAGACGACAACAGCATGACTTTAAAAGGAAAATTCGGCGGCTATTATTACTTTATTAAAAAGTAGTCTTAACGAATTTAAGGTGGCGTTGGATACCCCTTCGCCACACTTCATCGGTATCCGTCAGTAAGGGTCACGGCAAATATTATAGCTCTGCAACTATCTGTTGCAGGCTTTCCGCAAAACTGGCTAGGGTGGTATAGTGCGTCCCATCGCCGATTGAAACAGTGGCGTTAGTGGTGGAACCGTACCGACTCGTCGCTATCGATCGGGCCACGCGCTACGTCTATTTGGAACTGCACGACAACAAGCGTATGGAAACCGCCGCCGAATTTCTGCGGCAAACGCTGGCGCAGTATCCTTTCAAGATCGTAAAAATCCTGACCGACAACGGTGTCGAGTTCAGTTACAATCTGCTGGCTGAAGCCATGAACAAAAAGATCAAAGATCAAGGTAAACACTGTCAAACGTTTCCATTATGACAGCTCGAGGCACTGAAGACGCATTAACTATAACTTCAACCTCAAATTACGCGCTATTGGGCGCATACCTCCTTTCGAGGCTATACCCAATTTTTACCGGAAAATGCCAGCTATTTTTACTATTAAACCAGACCACTTAATGGTGGGACTAAACAATTACCCATCAAATCGGCGACAGCCCTGTCCGCCACGCCGACTACCTTGATGTTGTTCTTAACAATGGCTGCATAATTTTCATGCAAATGGCCGTGAAAGATATTTTTCACGCCCATCGCGGCGGCCAGCTCGCCAATCACATCAAAGCCGTGCCGATGAGCGCCCGGCGCTTCATGGGTCACCAGAATATCCGCTTTCAGCGTTTTTAACGCTTCAAACTCATCATGCCAAATAGCCCCCTTGTATTTTAATGACATCGCCGTATGTCTGGTATGGGCGGGCTGATTATGCAGATAATGCTGCTTATTCCTCCATTTAGGCTGCTGCGGCGGATACCAGACCCGGCCCAAGAAAATACCGCCCAAACCGGCAATTCTGAGTCCCGCTATTTCCGTGACTTTCAAATGCAATCCCTTATCGGCCAGAGCGGAATCAAACAGGTGTTTATGCTTGCTGGGCGTTTCAAAATCATGATTCCCGGCAATCCACCAGATTTGGGTCAAACCGACAATGTCCTGCAGGCAAACCTCCAAGGGCATTTCCAGGTCATAATCGCCCAGCAACACGACGGCTTCGGGTTTGTATTGATGCACTGCGGCGATCAGCGGTTTGAAATCTCCATGAGGATCGCCTGCAAATAAAATCTTGTGCTTTGGGTTCAAATTGTTACTCCTGTTAACTGGAACCTGAACCTGATGAGGAAATAACAACGTTTTATTTGCATTGTTCGGCACGGGTCTAAAATTGTCCCGATTATAGACAAAAGTCGCCTCGATTAATATCTGCAATCACCGTCTACGCCAATCGTGATAACGGGCGATACACCACAGCAAGCCTTTCGGCGCATGATTACGCTTCCAGACGCCCGCCGCATATTTGTTAGCCTCGGATAGCGTTGGATAAATATGGATGGTGCCCAACAACTTATTCAAACCGATATTGTGCTTGATCGCCAGCACGAACTCGGCGATCAACTCACCCGCCTGCTCCCCAACAATGGTCACGCCAAGAATCCGGTCATTGCCCGGCGCGGTTAATACCTTGACGAAACCGTGCGCCACGCCATCGGCTATCGCACGATCCAAGTCGTCAAGATGATAAGTGCTAAGCTCATAAACGACGCCCTTTGCCTTCGCATCCTGTTCGTTAAGACCGACCCGCGCAACTTCAGGATCGGTAAAAGTCGCCCAGGGGATCACCGAATAGTCGGTACGAAACTTGATAAAGCTGCCGAACAATGCATTCACCGACGCATACCAAGCCTGGTGAGCGGCGGTATGGGTAAACTGAAACGGACCGGATACATCGCCGCAGGCAAATATATTCGGGTAATTGGTTTGTTGGAATTCATTAATTTCAATCGCGCGGCCGGCCGAGATTTCAACGCCCAGCTGTTCAAGGCCGTAACCCTGGATATTGGCGACCCGGCCGATAGCCAATAATAAATTGTCAAAAGGAATACGCAGCTCTTTACCGTCATGCTCGGCAAGCAAGATTTTTTCACCGCTTTCAATAATAAATCCTTTGGCGGTATGTTCCACGAGCACATGAATGCCTTCCAGGCGAAATGTCGCCATCACGGCTTCCGAGACTTCCGAGTCTTCCCGAACCAATAAACGCGGCAACATTTCGACCTGGGTAACCTCGCTACCTAAGCGGGCAAAGCTTTGCGCCAGCTCGCAACCGATAGGCCCACCGCCGAGCACGACCAGCCGCTTGGGCAATTCGCGCAAATCCCAAACCGTATCGGAGGTCAGATAACCGATGTGCTCGATGCCGGGAATCGGCGGGACGAAGGGGCGTGCTCCGGCGGCAATGACGATCGAACGCGTGGTGATAATGCGGGACTCGCCGACTGTTTTCACCTGAACTTCCCAGGGTGAAATAATCATTGCTTCGCCTTCAATGACCTCCACGCCAAGGTCTGTATACCGCTGCACGGAATCGTGCGGCTCGACGGCTTTAACAACCGATTGCACCCGGCTCATTACCTCGGCGAAATTCACTTCGGCGTCGGCTTTTTTGATGCCGAAATCCGCAGACCGGCGCATCTGGGCCAGCAACCTCGCGGAACGGATCAAGGCTTTGGACGGCACGCAGCCGGTATTCAGGCAATCGCCGCCCATTTTATGTTTTTCAATTAAGGTAACTTTGGCTTTGACCGCAGCCGTTATGTAAGCGGTCACCAATCCTCCAGAGCCTGCGCCTATCACTACAATATTGCTGTCAAAGCGCGCTGGTTTCACCCATTGCGCATAAACCTTGTTCGCCTTGATGGCTTCGACGATCTTATTGGCCAACAGCGGAAAAACACCCAATAACGCAAAAGAGCCGATCAGGCCTGGCGACAAAATCCCCGACAATGACTCCAGCTTGCCCAGCTGAGTCCCCGCATTGACATAAACCACCGTCCCGGCCAACATGCCTACTTGGCTGACCCAATAGAAAGTTTGTGCTTTCAGGTTGGTTAAGCCCATAACCAGATTAATCACAAAAAAGGGGAAAACCGGGACCAATCTCAGCGTAAAAAGATAGAGCGCTCCCTGTCTGTCCATACCTTTATTGATAAGATTCAGGCGATCGCCGAAACGGGATTTAACCGCCTCGCTAAACAAGAAACGGGCCGCCAAGAAAGCCAGTGTTGCGCCGATCGTGGATGCAAAAGAGACAATCAACGTTCCCCACAGCAAACCGAAAACAGCGCCGCCGGCCAACGTCAGAACAGTGGCGCCCGGCAAGGATAAACCGGTCACTGCGATATAAATCAACGCATAAACAACAGACGCCAAAACAGGATGGTCGGCTCGATAAGCTTCGATAGCCGCCTGCTGCAACTTAAGCATTTCCAGGGTTAAATAGTGCTGCAGATCAAACGCAAAAAACGCCGCAACCAAAGCGGCAATGAAAGCCAGCAGCGCCCAACGTGAAAAACTCATAATATTCTCCTTGCCGATTAAAGAGCATGTTAGCAGGAATTTTCTATGAGCCTGATTGAGATGTTGAAACCAGAAAAAAATAGATTATGAATTTACCGCCCTGTAAAAAATCCAGACGCACCCCCTTAAACAAGGGAGTGCAAGAGAGTGTTAATCCTGTAAGTTTCTATATCAGCTTAATCGGCCAGGCGCTTGCCAATACGGTTGTAGGCGCGTTTAAGTTCTTCACCGACTATTTTGGCTTTGTCTATAAATTCTTCGGAAGTCTCTATCGACTCGTCCGCTATTTCAGCAGCTTTAATTTTTAAACTGTGCCATTCTTTTTCCGCTTCTTCAAATTCTTGCTTGGCTTCCATGGAAGCCAGATGCAGTTTTAAATTGATTTCGTCGCGTTCTACTTGCAACCTTTCCAATAATTTCTCAAAATCTTCTTTTATTGACATGGCTCACCTCAGTTTATTATTCGTTGACTAACTTAAAAAACCAGTTGATATTGCATAATCGTCTGTAGGATATAGCAACCAACCCTTGCAATCAATAAGTAATACTACCCAATACTACCCGCCCGGCCAAGATACTAACGCTCCGAATGCCTTGTATTAACTACGCTTCAGGTGTTTTTTTGCGTTTGATTTAATAGAATTGTAAAAATTAACTGCTATAGTATCGCAGGCGCCAAAACGTCCAAATATCAGCCCTCATTAACAGAAATATTTATGACCCACGAACTTTTATTGTTACGGCACGCCAAATCAGATTGGCCGGTTGATATGGATGATTTTTCCCGCCCCTTAAAAAAACGCGGACGGCGTGCCGCCAAACGGGTCGGACGCTGGTTGCGCGAACAGCACCTGATACCCGACATCATACTCAGCTCTCCCGCGACGCGTGCTCTGACAACCGCGCAGCGGGTTTGCCGGCAGTTAGACATAGACGAATCGTCTATCATCTGTGACTTACGCATTTACGAGGCAGATGCTAAGACATTGCTTACCGTATTAAAAACCAGCTGCCATGAACGGCGGGTGCTATTAGTCGGGCACAACCCGGGATTGGAAGATTTGTTATTAAAATTAATCCCCAGCTCGGTTCCGTTATCGGCTAACGGAAAACATCTGCCTACCGCCGCCTTGGCCCAACTTGCCTTTGAAGGCGGCTGGACAGACCTGACCGAAGGCTGCGCCAAGTTAGTCGCGCTGGTTCGCCCGGACAGCTTGCCTGAATAATAAAAAAACGGAAAAACATTAATGCTACGACTATTCAATTTCGACAACGGCAGACTCAAAGAACAAACGCCGCCGGAAGATCAATTCAAGCAAGCAGTCGCCAAAGCCGCCTGGATTGACGCCCACGATCCCAGCGACAGCGAGCGCGCTCAGCTGCAAGCATTTTTACGCACAACGCTACCCGAATCGGATGATGTGGAGGAAATCGAGTCTTCGGCGCGTTACTTTACCGATCATACCGGCGTCCATGTACGCTCCCTGTTTCTTGCTCAAAGCGAGGGACGGCACAGCACGGCGACCGTCGCTTTCATCTTGCAAAGCGAGCGCTTAATCACCCTGCGCGAAGGTGCGCTAGCCGATTTCCGGCTGCTGCGCATGCGCGCGCGACGCGGGCAAGTAGCCGCCCATTCTCCGCAGGAACTGCTGGTGCTGATGTTCGAGCAAAAAGTGGAAAACCTCGCCGACGCATTGGAAGACATTCACCGCAAACTGGAAGAAGTCAGTTATTTGGTGCTGGAAGAAATAGACTCCGACCTTGAAAATGCGATCGACCAACTGGCCAAACTGGAAGACAGCAACGGAAAGATTCGTCTATGCCTGATGGATACGCAACGCTCCATATCCTTTCTGCAACGGCACTTGCGCAATCATCCCGAGTTACAGGAAACGGCGCGGGAAATCATGCGCGACGTAGATACGCTGATGTCCCACACCACATTCCTGTTCGATAAAATCAACTTCCTGATGGACTCGACCCAAGGCTTTATCAACATCACCCAAAACAAGATTATTAAGATCTTTTCGATTGCCGCCGTGGTATTCCTGCCCCCTACTCTGGTCGCCAGCATTTACGGCATGAACTTCCAACATATGCCGGAACTCAATTTGCAGCTGGGCTATCCCGGCGCACTATGCTTAATGGTACTGTCGGGGCTCGCGCCTTATTGGTTTTTTAAACGGAAGGGATGGTTGTAATTTGCGCGGGCTTAACCCAATCGAAACACTGTTTTGACAAACAGTTCAACACCCCAAGTCACCAACAAACCGAAAACAATCATAGCCGCTGAGGCCGTCATTATATTGAAATTATTCGGTGTCGATTTGTTCATACGGAATAACCCTTTGTAAATAATTCAACGGGTTATTCTGAACCGGCTACGTTACAATATAATGACGCTATGATGAACTTTTCATGACACTGCAATAATGTGTGTGATCGGCAAGAATATTCAACAAAGCATCAAGCTGCGGACGGTTATCAACGTTGAAATAAACACATCGTGTCTTTCGTGAACGAACCGCTGCTAATGCAAAGCGTCAATCGCCAATTGCCCCAAGCGGGTATGATGCAGGATTTTAGCAAAGGGCTGTGTGACTTGCTCCCGCCCCGTTACAAAAACAAACACCGGAGTACTGGTGTGAGTCCCGGTCGCCCAAACCACCTGCTGACTGGCGGCGACAGCCTGCGCCAACAGGTTTTCACGATTCTCTTTTTGATAAACGAAGAACTCGCCGTTGACTTCCATTTTCGGTACCGTTTTCTCGCCCAGAGAGGTATGCCCTGCCCGATACAACGGATTGGCCTCGGTTGCCAGGATTTTTACCGCTTGCGCTTCGGTAATCTTAAATTCCGTGTAGCGGTTAACCAGCTCGGTCAGTTTTAACGGTGTTTGCCGGTCTTTAGGTAACCGGTCAAACTGGCTGAAAATGTCGTGATAGCTTAGTTGTTGCGCATAAATCTTGTCCAAAACCGAAGGATCGCCGAAATTAAAGTTGGGCTGGAATAATGCTCCACCGGCAAATGCGGCTCCCGGCAGGCTGTGCGGCTTGGGAATGTCTACGCCGGAATAACTAAAGCCGAAACCGCCGGTTTCATGATCGGCGGTGACGATGATCAGCGTATCCTGCCGATTTTCCGCCCAATCCAGCACGGCGTTCAAAGTGTCATTAAACCGCAGCATTTCATGCAACAGCAGACCGGTATCATTACGGTGAGCGGCCCAATCGATTTGGCCGGATTCAATCATCAAGAAAAATCCCTGTTCATTACGGCTTAGAATCTCCAAGGCTTGCATGGACATTTCTTTTAACGTCGGCTGGACATGCCCGGCATCTTTGCGGTTTTGGGTTTCGACTATGCCATTCGCCATGCCGGAATCGGCAAACAAACCTAATGTTTTCCCTGTGGCCTGTTGGAGTTGCACCTTGTTGAACGCCAGCGCATAGCCTTGTTGTTGCGCGGCGGTCAGCAGATTTTTAGCATCCTTACGCGATGATTTGATCTCAATACTATTACCTGTCATCTGCGCCAATTGCTGATGCAGAGCTGAGTTTTTGTCATTGGCCTGCTCGGGCAGCCAATAACTTAAGCCGCCCGACAGCATCACATCCGCGCCGGTTGCCAACAAATCTTCCGGGATGCTGTTTTCCTGGCTGCGGTGCGTCTGGTGCGCGGCAAAGGCGGCGGGAGTTGCATGAGTAATACGCGTATCTGAAACCAGACCGGTCGCTTTACCCAGACGCCTGGCTTTTTCGATAATATTTTCCTGTGGGTTGCCGTCTTTATCCAAACCCAACATTTCCGCACCGGCAAATTTCCCGGTCGCCAATTGCGTCGCTGACGCCGCAGAATCCGTCACCAATGTATCGGCGGTATAAGTCAGCGAAATACCCAATCGTCCCCGTTCCATCATACGGTCTAACGCGGTAGTGCGATCGGCAAGAACGCTGTGCGGCGCCTGTCTGGCATAAGACAGTAATAGCCCGACTTGCTGCGGCCCCATGCCGTCGCCAATAATCATGATGACGTTCTTGGACTTGACTGCCTCAGGCTTGACGCCGTCTGACGCAGTGCAACTCAGCAGCGCCACGCTAATCAGGCAACAAGCCCATCCTTTACGCATTTGTATATTCATCATTGTTCGCTTTTTAAATCAAGTTACGCGTTGCCACCCAAAAAACCATCATTCTTGTTGAATACAAAAATCTCCAGCGCATTTATTTACCTCGACGGTAATATGCGACAGTTTATTAATGCCCACGATCTCTTTTAACAGGTCCTTATAATATTCCGGCGCTTTGGGGTCATGCGACACCAGAGAAATAATTATGGCGAAGTGGCCCGGCCCTACCCGCCAGATATGCAAGTCTGAAATTCGGTTGTCTGCGTCATTTTCTATTTTTTCCATGATAGCCAGCTTATGTTTCAACGCGATGCTTTCATCCAGTAATACCGGACTGGTTTCTCTAACCAAAGAATAGGCCCATTGCATGATAATCAGCGCACCGATAATGCCCATAACCGGGTCCAGAAAGCGCCAGCCGTAATATTTACCTAATGTCAGCGCGGCAATGGCCAGCACCGAAGTTAATGCATCGGCAAGGACATGCAGGTAAGCCGCTTTAAGATTTTGGTCATGGTGATGAGCGTGATCATGGCTATGATCATGATGATGGTGATCTCTAAGCAGTAGCGCACAAACCAGATTAATGAATAAACCGAAGCCGGCAACGGCGATGGCCTCATCAAAGTGAATTATGTGGGGATTAACTATGCGTTGCCCCGACTCAACCAGCATGATCAAGGCCACAATACCCAGAACAACGGAACTGGTATATCCGCCCAAAACGCCTACTTTTCCAGGGCTGAACGCAAAAGTATGGTCATGCGCATGAACGCGGGAATAGCGATAGGCAATGAGAGTGATTATGAAAGCCGCAACATGCGTCCCCATGTGCCAGCCGTCGGCAAGCAGCGCCATCGACCCGAACACGGTGCCTGCGGCTATTTCCACTATCATGGTTAAAAAGGTCAGCACAAGAACCTGCTTGGTTCGCCGCTCCCCTTTCTTATTAATGGCTGAAAAATCGTGCTCGTGTTTCAGTAGACTTAATTTATGCGTGTGCATGCGGACAACAATCATTACGAATGACGGAAGCTCTATTTTATAGAACAACCGCTGTTTTAGATAAAGATTATTGCGCGATGCCTATTGCCGGAATCAAACCGGCGGGCATAAAAAAAAGGGTTATCATTTCCGATAACCCTTCTATTAATGGCGTCCCCAGGGGGGTTCGAACCCCCGTTACCGCCGTGAAAGGGCGGTGTCCTAGGCCACTAGACGATGGGGACTAAAACTGGTTTAGTCAGCCTATGCTCAACTTAAAAAAAAACTGCTATTTTCTATGACTTTCAGAAGTCATAGAAAGTCCATTTTCATAGATTTTATAAATGGCGTCCCCAGGGGGGTTCGAACCCCCGTTACCGCCGTGAAAGGGCGGTGTCCTAGGCCACTAGACGATGGGGACTAGAACTGGTTTAATCAGCCTTTTGGTGGAGCCAAGCGGGATCGAACCGCTGACCTCAACACTGCCAGTGTTGCGCTCTCCCAATTGAGCTATGGCCCCTAAGCTGAAAATCGGCATTCTACAGCATTTCTCTATTCAGTCCAATACTAATTTAAATTTTTTATATGATTTATAGCACGTTGTATCCTAGCCAAGGTTTTTTCTTTGCCCAGCAACGACAAAGTTATATCAATCGCCGGCGAAACCGCTGAACCGCAGACAGCGACGCGCAAAGGCTGAGCCACCTTGCCTAAACCCAATGACATGGTTTCGGCCAGATTCACCACAATCTGGTGCAAGGCTTCGCCGTTCCATTCGGTCACTTCGGCAAATTCATCGTGCAGCCGCGCCAAAACTTCATCCGAGCCGGTGGTAAAATTCTTTTTCGCAGCTTTTTCATCATAAGCGTCAAAATCCTTATAGAAATAAACGCTGGCGGCGGCTATTTCAACCAGTGTTTTGCAGCGCTCCCGCTGCGCCTTGACTATGTCGACAAGACTGGGGCCGGTGGAAGGATCAATACCCAGCTCGCCCATGTGCCAGCTTAAATGACGCGCCACATGCGCCGGATCGCTATTCATAATGTACTGGTGATTCAACCATAACAGTTTTTCGGTGTTGAATGCAGACGCCGATACATTGACATTTTCCAACGCAAAATGCTCAACCATTTCATCGATGGAAAAAATCTCCTGATCGCCATGCGACCACCCCAGACGCACCAGATAATTCAGCAAGGCCTCGGGCAGATAACCGTCGTCGCGAAACTGCATCACGCTGACCGCACCGTGACGCTTAGACAATCTGGCGCCATCAGGCCCCAAGATCATCGGCAAATGCGCGTATTTGGGCAGTTCCGCGCCCAAAGCCTTAAGAATGTTCATCTGCCTGGGCGTGTTGTTGATATGGTCGTCGCCGCGAATAACATGCGTGACCTTCATATCCATATCATCGACCACCACCGTTAAATTGTAGGTAGGCGTGCCGTCGCCCCTGGCGATAATCAGGTCGTCCAGTTCTTTGTTGGCAACGACAATGTCGCCCTTAATCAAATCGGGAATTGTGACCGCGCCGTCAACCGGATTTTTAAAGCGGATGACCGCTTCCCGGTCGCCTTTCGGCCCCGACAAATCCCTGCATTTACCGTTATAGCGCGGCTTTTCCTTGTTCGCCATTTGCTCGGTACGCAGCTGCTCCAGCTCTTCCTTGCTGCAATAGCAATAATAGGCATCGCCCTGATCCAGCAACTGCTGAATAACTTCTTTATACCGATCAAAATGGTGAGTCTGATAAAAAGGTCCCTCATCATATTCCAGCCCCAACCAGGTCATGCCTTCCAAAATGGCATCGACCGACTCCTGAGTTGACCGCTCCAAATCGGTATCTTCGATCCTTAAAATAAATTTTCCGCCATGCTTGCGCGCATAAAGCCAGGAAAACAAGGCAGTGCGAGCGCCGCCTACATGCAGATAACCGGTTGGGCTCGGGGCAAAACGTGTTTTTATACTCATTTGATATTATTTCGTTAGTAAAGTTCGGTCTGGATTTGTTTGGCGGCGGTTTTTTTCATGCCACCCTGTTGCTATTTTAACATCTTTTTCCGCACCCTTGCCCCGCTCATACAGCCGCAACAAAGCATCGGACGTTTCCAGAAGCCATAAAAAACGAAAATTTCCCGACTGTTATCGGGAAAGTTACCCGATGTCTTTTACCCGAAGCCATGAATAATAGGTTATTTTAATAATGACATTAATCACATGAACCGTTTACCCTTAATATTATTGAGTTTCCTCTTATTCCCCGTAACTTCTGTTGCCCACGGACCGACCCCGCAAAAAGCCAAAGAAAGCATCACTATCAATGCTTCCGTAGACGCCGTCTGGAATGCGATCAAGCAATTTGACGCCATTGCCAGCTGGCATCCTGACGTCAAAGCAAGCTCGGGCGATGGCAAAAACGCCTCCGACGGCGCCCGGACCATCACCCTGCAAAACGGCGGACAGCTCGTGGAGAACCTGGATTTTTACAGCGATAAAGATCATGAATACAATTACCGCCTCAAAACCGAAAATGTAACGGCGTTTCCGGCCAGCTCCTATACCATCAACCTTCAAGTAACGCCGGGCAACGACGCCAACACCAGCGTGGTTACACTAAAAAGCCGCTTCTACCGTGGCGACACCGGCAATACGCCACCCGAAAACTTGAATGACGCTGCCGCGGTTAAAGCGATGAATGAGTTCTTTAAGAACGGCTTGGCGGGACTAAAACAAAAGCTGGAAAAATAAAAAATATTTATAGGCAAAAGGCGAAAGGCAAATGACGAAAGATGTTTTTCGCCCTTCGTCTTTCGTCTTTCGTCTTTCGTCTTTTATTTCAATTTTCGCGAATTTCAATAAGCCCTTGCCGACTTGCCAACAAAGTCAACTCGGCCAACGTTTCCGCGCCCATTTTTTCCTTGATCACGGTACCGTGGTTGCACACCGTTTTATAGCTCAAACACAGTTTTTCCGCCGCTTTTCTGACAGTATAACCGTTCGCCAGCAAACAGAATACATCGAATTCCCTAGGCGAAAGCAGCTTGATTTTCTCCGATTCGTCCTGCTCTCCAGCCATCGAAACCGCCAGTTGCTGGGCAATCTCGGGATCAACATAAGTGCCGCCCTGGGCTATTTTATACACTGCGGTGATCAGCGTTTCAGGCACGCTGCTTTTAGTGATATAGCCTTTCGCTCCGGCCGCAAGCGCCCGCGTCACATAAACCAATTCATTGTGAATGCTGAATACCAGGATTTTACAATGCTGATCACGGTTGATCAGCCTCCTGATGCTCTCAAAACCGCCTATGCCCGGCATCGATAAATCCACTACCACAATATCCGGTTGATATTGGCTGTACATTTGGCAAGCCGTCTCGCCCCGGTCCGCCTCATAAATCTGTCCGATCTTATCGGACAAGGAAAGATAAGCTTTGTAGCCCGTCCGAACCACGGCATGATCATCCACCAACAACACACTAATCTTACCCGCCACTACTTTGCTCCTTAACGCGTCAAAAAGACCATCATGCCTGTTTATAAACGGCAAATCGATAGGAGCTTTTCCCGTTTTATCTCAACCGGAGACAGGATATTTTCCCGGTTTATTACGGGATTTTTCCCGCCGATTTCCGGGCTTATTCCGTAACGCTGCATGCACCCGCTCCCGTACCATGAGCGCCTGTTCAGCCCTGCATTTCAATAAGGTGTTGCAAGCGTTTTGATCAAGAAAGCTAGTTATCTTACTTAAACCTTATTGATACGCACGGGCTGGCTTTATGACTTTATATAAGTACAACATTCATAACTCTGGAGGAACTATGCGGATTTCCAAATTCACCCGCACCGCTGTCGCATCCGCTGTCTGTAGCGGCGCCTTGTTTTCGGTTTCGATACCGGCACAAGCCAATAAAGCCCTGGATCGACTGTCAAAAGAAGATACTAACTGGGTCATGCAGACCAAAGACTACGGTGCGACCCACTTTAGCGAAATGACGCAGATCAACGCGCACAACGTCCAGCATCTACAGCCGGTCTGGTCTTTTTCTACGGGCGTACTGAACGGGCATGAAGGCGGACCGC
This sequence comes from Methylobacter sp. Wu8, assembly GCF_036440755.1. Taxonomy (NCBI): domain Bacteria; kingdom Pseudomonadati; phylum Pseudomonadota; class Gammaproteobacteria; order Methylococcales; family Methylococcaceae; genus Methylobacter; species Methylobacter sp. Wu8. The sequence goes on from NZ_JAZGVT010000075.1 coordinate 122,873, forward strand.
TGGTTATTGACGGCATCATGTATGTGCATACGCCCTTCCCTAACAATATTTTCGCGATCGACCTGGATCAGCCGGACAAAATCCTGTGGGAATACAAGCCTAAACAAAACCCGGCCGCCCGCGCCGTAGCGTGCTGCGACGTGGTCAACCGGGGCTTGGCATACGCGCCCGCCGGCGACGGTTACCCGGCGACTATTTTCCAGAATCAGCTGGACGGCCATATCGTGGCGTTAAACGCGAAGACCGGCGAGTTGTTGTGGAAAATGGAAAATTCCGATATTGCGATGGGCTCCACACTGACCGTCGCGCCTTTTGTCGCTAAAGACAAGGTTATTGTCGGCAGCTCGGGCGCGGAACTGGGTGTAAGAGGTTACGCCACCGCCTATAACATCAAAGACGGCAAACAGGCTTGGCGCGTTTACGCTACAGGTCCCGATGCCGACATCAAACTGGCCAAGGATTTTAACAGCGCCAACCCGCATTACGGCCAATTCGGTTTGGGTCTTAAGACCTGGGAAGGCGACGCCTGGAAAATCGGCGGCGGCACCAACTGGGGCTGGTATGCGTTCGATCCCGACCTGGACATGCTCTATTACGGCTCAGGCAACCCCGCGCCGTGGAATGAAACCATGCGTCCTGGCGACAACAAATGGACGATGACCATCTGGGGCCGCGACATCAACACAGGCGAGGCGAAATTCGGCTATCAAAAAACGCCGCATGACGAATGGGATTACGCCGGCGTCAACTACATGGGCTTATCGGAACAGCTGGTTGACGGCAAAATGACCAAACTGCTGACCCACCCCGACCGCAACGGTCTGGTTTATACCCTGAACCGTGAAAACGGCGATTTGGTCAACGCGTTTAAAATCGACGATACCGTCAACTGGGTTAAAAAAGTCGATTTAAAAACCGGCCTGCCGATTCGCGATCCCGAGTTTTCGACCCACATGGATCATGAAGCCAAAGGCATTTGTCCATCCGCGATGGGTTATCACAACCAAGGCATCGAATCATACGATCCGAACAAAAAACTGTTCTTCATGGGTACCAACCATATCTGCATGGACTGGGAACCGTTCATGCTGCCTTACCGCGCAGGTCAGTTCTTTGTCGGCGCGACGCTGAACATGTATCCGGGGCCTAAAGGCACCTTGGGCCAAGTTAAAGCGATGAACTCCGTAACCGGTAAATTCGAATGGGAAATCCAGGAAAAATTCGCCGTCTGGGGCGGCACTACCGCAACGGCGGGCGATCTGGTTTTCTACGGCACCTTGGACGGCTACATCAAAGCGCTGGATTCACGGAACGGAAAAGAATTGTGGAAATTCAAACTGCCTTCCGGCGTTATCGGCCATCCGATTACCTTCGGACATAAAGGCAAGCAATATGTGGCGATTTACTACGGTGTCGGCGGTTGGCCCGGCGTTGGTTTAGTGTTCGACTTGCAAGACCCTACCGCAGGTTTGGGTGCAGTCGGTGCGTTTAAGGAACTGGCGCACTACACTCAACAAGGCGGCGGTGTGATGGTCTTTGCATTAGGTTATTAAAACTGCGTGTAGAAGGAACCTTAGCCGCTATTTAGGAGTGCGCCCTTTCTCCCTCAGGGATGCCTACATGGATGTAGGTAGTAGAGCAATGCAGGAGCAATTGCCGAGAAGGCTGGGATGAGGGGATTCAAATAAGTCCTTTTCCTTATTTTGATTTTCCCTCACCCAACCCTCTCCCTGTGGACGACTGCACGGATGCAGGAGTAATTGCCGAGAGGGCTTTGCACTGCTTAAATCAACAGGTTGGGGCTAAAACCACTCCCTACAGTGACATCTGTAATGGCATCACGTTTTTAATCCTGCATTGATTGAGAGTAAATATGCACATAAACAAGTTTTTGATAACGGCTTTGTGTTTGGGTGGCTGTTTGGCAATCCCCCAAGCCCAGGCCGAACAAAACAAAGCGCTGAAGGTCTGCGCCGCGGAAGACGAAATGCCCTATTCCAATAAGGCGGGCGAAGGCTTTGAAAATAAACTGGCGGAACTGGTCGGCAAAGCGCTGAACAGAAAAGTCGAATACGTTTACTGGAGCGACCCGCGTTATTACATACGGGACACGCTGGATAAAGGACTGTGCGATGTAGCGATAGGTGTTGATAAAGGCGATCCCCGCGTTTTGACCACCCAACCTTACTACCGGTCCGGCTACGTTTTCATCTCGCGTGAAGCCGACAACCTGGACCTAAAAAACTGGGATAGCGAGGCATTACGCAAGGCGCAACGCATCGCTTTTGTGCCCGGCACGCCGCCGGAAGTGATGATGAAGGCTATCGGGCGTTATAACGATATGTTCAATTATTCACAGGAATTGGTGGGCTTTAAATCCAGGCGCAACCAGTACATCAAATATGAAACCTCGAAACTGGTCTCCGAGATTTCATCGGGCCATGCCGAAATCGCCTCTCTTTGGGGGCCGTCTGCGGCGCGTTATGTCAAAGCCTCGACCACACCGTTGGTGATGACGATGATTCCTGACGACAATGTTCGTGCGGACGGACAAAAAGTCGACTTTCATTTCAGTACATCGATGGGGGTTCGAAAAAACGATTCAACCTTGCTGGCTCAGTTGAACAAAGTTATTGAAGATCATCGAGACGAAATAACCGAGTTGCTGGAAGCGGAAGGCATCCCTTTGGTTGCTGAACCCGATGCGCCTTAGAAAATCATAAAGAAATTAGGACTGACAAATGAACAGAAAAAAATTATTAGCCGCATCGGCTGCCAGCCTGATGTTGATCAGCTCGGCGGCTTTAGCGGAAATAACCTTTCGTAACGCCATTACCGGCGCGCCGCTGGATATGAGCGTCGCCAAATCGGGCGGCAACGAAGCCGTTTTCAATCAATTCAAGGAAACGGGCAAGAACCCTTATAACGGTAATAAAGAAGTCATACAAAAGGGCCATGACCTTTATTTGACCGCCTGCTCCGGCTGTCACGGCCACGAAGCCGAAGGTAAATTGGGGCCCGGACTGGCGGACGATTACTGGACCTATCCGTCTGCCGCTACCGATCAGGGCTTGTTTGAAATCTTGTTCGGCGGCGCCAGCGGCATGATGGGGCCGCAATACGTCAATCTATCAACCGATGAAATGCTGATGATTATGTCCTGGATACGGGACATCTACACAGGTAATCCTAAAAAAGCCAAATGGTTAAAATAGAGAGGAAACACAGATGAAAAAAATGCTTTTAATTAATGCAGGCGTCGTGTTGGCGGCGCTGTCCTATTCCGCTATCGCTTACGACGGTCAGAATTGCAGCGAACCGGGCGTTTGCTGGGAACCCAAACCGGGTTACCCGGAAAAAGTGGCGGGCAGCAAGTATGACCCGAAACACGATGTCAACGAACTCAACAAACAAGCCCAATCGGTTGTGGAAATGGAAGCGCGCAATAAAAAGCGCCAGGAACATTTGGCCAAGACCGGCAAGTTTGTTTATGACGTAGACGACATCGAATAGCCATTGTTTTGGGCATAAATGCATTCCACTTTTCGTCCCCTTTGTGAGTCTGTTTGTATCTTATGCCCTTTTTTTACGCTGGTTCCCAAGCTCCGGCTTGGGAACCCAGAGGACGAAGCTCCAGCTTCGCGAGACGGGAAGCTGGAGCTTCCACTACCGAATTCCCAAACTGGAGCTTGGGAACTAGCACAAAACTAAAATGAACACAGACACCCAACTCACCGACTGGCGCGAGCAAGCGTTACAGTTTGAACGACAAATCAATCAAACCGTTATCGGCCTGCAACCTGCGGTCAGAAATATCATCCTGGCCGTTTTCGCCAGAGGCCATGTATTACTGGAAGGCAATGTCGGCGTCGGTAAAACCACGTTGTTAAGAGCGGTTGCCCAAGGTTTGGGCGGCGATTACCAGCGGATTGAAGGCACCATTGACTTGATGCCCGCCGACTTGATCTATTACACCTATTTAAACGAACAAGGCCGTCCGTGCGTCGATCCGGGGCCTTTGCTGAAACACGGCGACACCCTCGCCACCTTCTTCTTCAACGAAATCAACCGCGCCCGCCCGCAAGTCCACGCCTTGCTGTTAAGGGCGATGGCCGAGCGCAGCATCAACGCCTTTAACCGCGACTATCATTTTCCGCACATCCAGGTTTTTGCCGACCGCAACCGCGTCGAGAAGGAAGAAACCTTTGAGCTGCCGGCCGCCGCCAAAGACCGCTTCATGATGGAAATCAATATCGATATGCCCAGTGGCGATACCGAGCTGGACGAGCTGATGTTCAATCCCCGTTTTCACGATACCGACCGGCTGGTTGCAGGAGTCGCTAACAGCGGTATTTATTACCGGCTCAATGAGCTGGCGCAAACGCTGCAGCAACATATACAGACCAGCCCTAAACTCCATGCTTACGCGCTGAGTTTATGGAAAGCTACGCACCAACCGCAACAATACGGCGTTCAATTAAGCGATGTCGAAATGCCGCAATTGTTAATGGCCGGAGCCAGTCCGCGCGGCATGAGTTACTTGATCCGCGCCGCCAAAACCCGCGCTTGGCTGGAACAGCGTGATCATGTGCTGCCGGAAGACCTGCAAGCGGTTTTTCCGGTCTGCATGACGCACCGGCTGTTTTTAAACCCGATGTATGCCTACAGGAAAGAACAGCTGCTGCCCGAATTGATCGAGGGGATTTTGGACCAGGTGGCTGCGCCTTAATAAAAAAAACGTCACCACGAAGACACGAAGAGCACGAAGTTTTATATTTTTTTCTTCGTGTTGAGCCGGACGGAGCATGCTGCCCCGTCCGAAACGTAAGGCGTTAGCTAAATATAACCACTTTGCTCAGGCATCGTAAAACGTTGGGGACGGGGTTTCAAACCCTGTCCCGCTTAGTTATGTTTTTTTCTTCGTGTCCTTCGTGGTGAGCATTCCAAAATCCCGCTCACCCTTCGACAGGCTCAGGGCGAACGGGATTTTGGAATGCTCAACCAAGGGATGAGAGGTGTGAAAGCCGTTCATGCTTCGACAAGGCTCTCCTGAGCGTAGCCGAAGGGCTCAGCACGAACGGCTTTCACACCCTACAACGCATAGCATTCGTTTTAATACATAAAACAAAAAACATCGTAAAAAACCAAGCCATGACCGAAACGCTACATTACCGCTTACCCTGGCAATCAAGTTCCGTTTATCCGGGAGCGCATCCCGGACAAATGATCGGCGCCGGACAGCTGTTCAAGCGCCATGAGCCGCTTATTGCCAGCCCCGACCCCAGACGCATAGACTTGCGCGCCAGCGTGCTCGACCCGTTTTCGTCGTACCGGGTACGCGTCTATCAGCAGCAAAGCTCCGTCAACGTCTATCTGATTGCCGATATGTCGGCCTCGATGGGCTATGCCGACAAACAACAAACCCTGCTCCGGTTTTTGCTGACCGCCGCCCATTCGGCTTTCGATTACGGCGACAAATTCGGCTTTATCGGCTGTACCGAGCGTATCGAGCAGCGCTGGCTGCTTCCCGCCGGCCAGCACTTGGGACGGGTGTCGGCGCTGGCAAAACAACTGGAACGTCTTAACTTTAGCGGCAGCGCAAACGGGCTGCAAAATGCGCTGGCTTTTATGCCTGCCGAGCGCTCGCTGGTGTTTTTGTTGTCCGACTGCCATTTTCCGCTGCCTCAGTTGCGCGCCGTATTAGGTTCGCTACAGGCTCACGACGTGATCCCCTTGGTGTTGTGGAATCAGGATGAATACGCGGCCTTGCCCAATTGGGGCCTGATTTCTTTCCAGGACATGGAAAGCCATTCGACCCGCACGCTGTTCATGCGTCCGGCATTGCGGCAAAAAATAGTCGCCGCCTACCGGCAGCGCCAACACGACCTGAAACATATCTTCAGGGCCTTTGGCAGCGAACCGTTGTTTATTACCGAAGGCTACAGCACCCAAACCGTTAATCGTCATTTGCAGCAGAGGGTCGCATGAGAATCCTGTTAATCATGGTGTTGTCGCTGCTGGGCTGTTCCGGCTCGATCGACGAGCCGGTCAGCTATTTTAACGTCGAAACGCCCCGCCCGTTCGGTTACGTTAACGGCGATGAAATTCCCCAGAGCATTATTATCGAAACCCGTTCGGGCATCAGTTTGCAACCCGGCAGTTTACCGGCCAAAGGACAAATCAACCGCTGGTTGAACCTGAACCGGGTCACGGTTAAACAAACAGGACAGCGTTATCAAATCGACTTGCTGTACCAGGTCTTTTACGCGCCGCTGGAGGTTAAATCGTTAACCCTGCCCGGCTTTACCGTGCAGCTCAGTCAGGGCGAAAAAAGCATCAGCCAAAACGTCCCCGCCTGGACTTTTACCCTGTCCCCGCTCAGGGAATTGGTGGTGCGCCAAAGCGAACAGGGCGAATACATGCGCCCGGACAGTCCGCCGCCGTTATTGGCGAACACCCAGGCTTTGTACGGCTTGGCCGCCAGCCTGAGCGTCGCCGTACTGATAGCGGTCTATCTGGCTTACTTATACGGATGCTTTTCCGGCATGTCGCAGCGCACCTTGTTCAAGCGAACCTTGCGCAAACTGGCGGGATTGTCTGAAGCCGACATGGAGCAGGCTTTGACCGTTGTCCACCACGCCTTGAACAGCCTCAACGGCCAGCCGCTGTTCCTTAACCGGCTGGGCGAATTTTACCGGCGCAACCCGCAGTATCTGCAAATAAATTCCCAATTGGCTTGGTTTTTCAACTACTCCAATCGTTACTTTTTTTCCGACGCCATGATTGCCGTAGCACAGGACTTGCAGCAACTAAAAGAACTCTGCGAGCAATGCCGTAAAATCGAACGGGGCAGCCGATGAATTTGGCGGTTAATAACCCCTGGGCTTTAACAGGCCTGTTACTGGCCCTGTTGCCGCTGTTCAATAGCGGCATGCGCACCAGCCCCGCTCCGTGGACGGCGTTGATACCCCGCGACACGCTGTCGGCTGTTGTCGTCGGCTGTCTTCGGCTGTGCGCCGTCGCGGCAATCGCCGGATTAGTGCTGGGCATCGCGGGCCTGCATCGCACCGAACAAAGCCAAGAGAGGATCGGCCACGGCGCGCATATCGTGTTATTGCTGGATCGCAGCAGCAGCATGGATAACACATTCGCCGGACGCGCGCCGAACGGCTCGGATGAATCCAAGGCCACGGCGGCGCGGCGGCTATTGACCGATTTTGTCAAACAGCGGCAAAACGATTTGATCGGGGTCGCGGAATACAGCACTTCGCCGCTATTCGTGATGCCGCTGACCGAAAACAAAAACGCGGTGCAGGCGGCGATTGCGGCGACCGCGACACCGGCACTGGGTTTTACCCATGTCAGCAAAGGCTTAGGGATGGCTATCTCATTTTTTGAACAACAACCGGTCACCGGCTCGCGTATCGTGCTGCTGGTTTCGGACGGCGCGGCGGCGATCGATCACGACAGCGAACAGAAATTGCGCGAATGGTTTAAACAACAACAAGTCCGCCTGTACTGGATTTTCCTGCGCACGGCGGGCAGCCCCGGCATTTTCGACCAGCCTGAAGACAGCCGGGACGACAACGCTGGGGCTATGCCCGAACTGTACCTGCACAAATTTTTTCTGGGGCTCGGCAGCCCCTATCAGGCTTATGAAGCGGAAAGCCCGGACGCGTTAAAGCAGGCGATTGCCGACATCAACCAGCTGGAGAACCTGCCAATGCACTATATCGAACGCATTCCCAAACAGGATTTATCGGCAGTCTGCTACAGCGTAGCGGCCTTCCTGTTGCTGGTTCTGCTCGGCGTTAAATTTTTTGAGGTCAAACGATGATAAGAACGATCAGGCATATAACGCTGTGGGCCGCGTTGGCGCTCAGTTTAGCGGCTTTCGTTTACAGCGCCGGCGCGTTGTACGGCATCCATCAAAACAATGACTTAATCCGACAATTGGTTTCGGGAAAAGATGTGGCCGTTAATAAAGTGATCAGCGGCGAGCCGGAGTTGAGACTGGCGCGGGCTTTTTATTTCAAGCAAAAACACCGCTACGACGAGGCCTTGTCGACCCTCAGCCTGGTTATGGATAAAGGCGGCCGGAACTTCCAGGCCAAAGCCCGCTACAACCTCGGCAACCTGTATCTGGAACAAGCCATACAGCAGGCCTTAGCCATGAATATCAACGAAGCAATGCCTTTGGCCGGATTGGCGAAACAGGCCTACCGGCAGTCTTTGGCGTTAAACAGCGGCGATTGGGATGCCAAATACAACCTTGAAGTCGCCATGCGTTTACTGCCGGAAATGGACAGGGTCGACATGCCGGACGACGAACTTAAGAACCAAAAATCGCAGTTGTGGACGACAGTACCGGGGTTTCCGCGTGGTTTGCCTTAATCATAACTATTCACCACGAAGACACGAAGAGCACGAAGGGTTTATATCTCGTTCCCACGCGCCGCGTGGGAACGCAGTCGAGGCGCGCTGCGCCGCGAATCACGATCAGTATATAAAAATACACATTGCACAAATACGGGACGCAGCGCGTCCTGCACGGCATTCCCACGCGGCGCGTGGGAACGAGGAAAAACAATGAACAAACCATTAAAAGATTATCGAACCTGGTGCCTTCTGCTGGCAGTTTTAGCGATGCTGGTGCTGTTCCTATACCCCAGCAAGCAACAAAAAACACCAACCTATAACTACACCTTTATTATCGACATTACCCGCAGCATGAATGCGACCGACTACCAACAAGACAACCAAGCCGTCAGCCGCCTGCATTTTGTCAAGCAAACCTTGCGCGAACTGTTGCAAAAACTGCCATGCGAATCCAAAGTCGGCCTGGGCCTGTTCACCGAAAGGCGCTCAACCCTGTTATTCGAGCCGCTGGAAGTTTGCTCCGCTTATACGGAAATAGACACCGCGATCGGCAAAGTCGACTGGCGCATGGCCTGGGCCGCAGACAGCAATATCGCCAAAGGCTTGCTGAGCACGTTGGAAATGCTGCAAAAAAGCGACAGTTCGGTGATCTTCATTACCGACGGACAGGAAGCACCGCCCGTTAATCCCAATTACCAAGCCGATTTTTCAGCGGTAAAGGGCCAAGCAAAAGGCATGATCATCGGTGCCGGCGGATTGCAGGCTGTGCCTATCCCCAAGTTCGACAGCCTGGGCAAACAAACCGGATTTTATGCACGGGACGATGTGCCGCACCGTTCTACGTTCGGACAATCGAATCTGGACCCGTCGCAAATCAAAGGCTACAACGCGCGCAATGCCCCATTCGGCAGCGAAGCCGCCACCGGCAACGAGCATTTAACAGCCTTGCACGAAACTTATTTGGAAAAACTGGCCGCCGAATCCGGTTTGGCTTACGCCCGCTTAACCGACTTAAAAAACCTTAACCAGGCATTACAAAACCCGAAACTGGCGACTGAAAAAGTCGTGCAAAGCGATATTCGCTGGCAACCGGCATTATTGGCATTGCTGCTGTTAAGCCTTGTCTATCTGCCCAAGCTGTATAAATTCCGTCCGCTTTTCCGGTCGTAAATAAATCGCCGGTTCCCAATCTGGACAATGGAAAACGGCAACTAGCATTAGTTATCTATCTTATTGAGTACTGTAAATGAACAAACAAAACCTGCTCTCAACCCATAATCTTTTTACACTACGATTAGTTTTATCGTTACTCGGCGCCTACATTGATTACAGTTATCTGCATAAAACCCACGATATTTGGTTGGTGATCATGTTTTTATTTAGCGGTATAGCCATCGCTCCGGGCTATTATCAATACAAATACAATCCAGATAATCTCAAAAAGTTTATCCGCCCGCTGCTGCATTGGACAGGCGGCTTGTGTGTGGCAATCATCATTTATGCCTATCAGCGCACTGGAAGACTCTATCATGAAGAAGGCGATTTGGTTGTGCTGCTAGTGCTGGCCTTAACGGTTTATCTGGATGGCATACAAACAGGCTGGCAATCTATTTTTACTGCGATATTTCTAGGACTTATAGCCATCTGTGTCGCTTATTTCGACAGTTATATCTGGCAGTTAATTACGCTTGCGGCCATTGCCATTGCTTACAGTTATTACCGACAATCCGATGACACGCAAGTCGATACAGTTTGAATCATTAACAACATAATGCGCTTGCAGGCAAAACCCGCACTCCCGTTATCAGCTGATTCCTTAAATACCTTTTACACCCCGATCTTCGGCTACGCTCAAGGGAACCGTGAGGCTCCGCGGGGTGGGATATAACGATGCGCACCGGAACGAGAGTTATCTTTTATTTTTTGTTTTACCAGGATTGTTGCCATGAAATTTAAAGTCTTACTGTTGAGTCTGTTGTTGTCTGCTAACGGCTTTGCGGCGGAAAAAACCGTTATCCGCATCGGCGTTCAGTCGGGCGGTACGGTAGAGTGGGAGTTGCCCGCATTGCAGGATGAGTTGAAAGCCAAGCAGGCTGATGTTCAGCTGGACATTCACCATGTCGCCAATACGGAAGCCGGTAAGATCGCGTTGCAATCCGGGGCGGTCGACATCATCGTTTCCGACTGGATTTGGGTGTCCGGCTTGCGCGAAAAAGGGGCTGATTTCACCTTTTATCCTTATTCGGATATTTCGGGCGTGCTGATGGTGCCAAAAGATAGCGGCATTCATTCCTTGCAGGATCTTAAAGGTAAACGCTTAGGTATAGCCGGCGGCGAGCTGGATAAAAACTGGCTGCTGCTGCAAACCCTGGCGAAACAGCAGCTGGATATGGACCTCGATGCGTCGGTGGAAAAGGTGTTTGCCGCGCCGCCGCTGCTTAATGAACAGATTAAGCAAGGCCGGATTGATGCGGTGCTCAATTACTGGCACTTTGCTGCAAGGCTTGAGGCGGAAGGGTATCGGACGCTGATTGACGGCCGCAGTATTTTGCAAGGCTTGGGAATTTCGGACTCTGTCGCCAATCTCGGCTACCTATTTAAACAAAGTTGGGCGGATCAGCATAAACAGGCGCTCAGGCAATTTTTCGACGCCGGCAAACAAGCCAAGCAAACGCTGTGCAGTTCCGATGCCGCGTGGCAAAAAATCATCCCATTGACCAAGATAGATGATGAAACAACCCGGAAGCACCTGCGCCAAAACTATTGCGCCGGTAACATTGAACATTGGGGAGAAGCCGAGCAAAAAGCTGCCGAAAAAGTGTATTTACTGCTGCATAAACAGAGCAAGCAAGCCCTGACAGGTAAGTCCGAACAGCTGCAACCGGGGACTTTCTGGTAAGACGGTACATGGGGCGAAAACAAAAAACTTCGTCGGAAAGCTAGATAGAGCGTTATCATTGTCATATTGGAAAAACAATGCCTTTACTCGCAGGATCAATCATTATTCCCTGTGTCGAGGATTTAACCGTTTTTCCATAATACCTACCTGCTTTCATTTTTAGGAGAAAACCATGAAAACAACAATCCTGAGCTGTACCCTAGTCCTTGGTCTTGCAACATCCGTCTCCAGTTACGCAGCGGGGCAGCCTATGGATAAATGTATTGCCGCCATACAAAAACAAAAAACCGGCGAATTCATCAAGCTGGAAAAATTGAATGTAGCCGGCAAACCTTTTTATGAATTTGAAATCAAGGATTCCAGCGGCGTTGAATGGGAATTCATGTGCGATGCCAAAACCGGAAAAATCACCGAAACGGAAAGTGAAGTCAGCAAAGCTGATGACGAAGCTTTCAAGAAAAACGCTAAAATAACGGAAAAAGAAGCCGTAGATATTGCACTTAAAGCCCACCCCGGCACTGTTCAGGAGGTTGAATACGAAATAGAAAAAAACGGCGATGCCAGCTATGAAATTGATATAGTCAACGACAAAGCGGTAGAAACCAAAGTTGAAGTCAATGCGGCTAACGGTAAGATTATTGAAGTCTCAACCGAAGCATGGGAAATCGGCGAAGAGGCCGACGAAAAAAGGTAGGTAACTACTCCCCGTTCCAAGCGGTCGCTGGAACGGGGTCCCTCCCCCTTAAACCATATATTCCGTTTTCAATGACGCCAATTCTATAAGCTTGACTTCGGCAATAGCCTTGTCCGTCACTAACGCGCTGCAAGCGCCCGGCCCCAAAGCAATATCCCGCAAATGCCATGATGAAGCCTGCCCGCAACCGGCAGGAACCCTTAAAAATTCGGTTTGGTTTTCAGGATTGATAACACAGTGATTTAACCCTAAGGCGATGCCGCGCCCGGTGGCCTTAACGAAGGCCTCTTTGCGCGTCCAGAAGCGGTAAAACCCGGCTGTTTTTTCAGCTTCCGAAAGCCGGCTCCAATATGTGATTTCTTCTTTGGCAAAACATTTATCGGCCAGCGCAGCCAGACTGCTTCTGGGTTTGTAATCCTCTATATCTATGCCCAAGCGGCAGTTCCAGCCTACGGCAATGACCATCGTGCCGGCCGAATGCGACAAATTGAACGCCAGCTCCGGCGTGTCGGCCAGATAGGGTTTGCCGTGTTCGGCTTTTTTTATGCTGATCTTGTCCGGCGGCTGATTAAGCGTTTCGGCTAATACGTGTCTTAACCGGCCGCGCACTACGACATAACGCCTGCGCAGCACGTCGTTGTTAAATTTTCCGGCATGGGCTTGCTCGACGGCATCGAGAACGCGCCAATAGTTTTGGTAATGGGCGTACTCGGCGGCAATATCGCCATGCCATATTTCTACAGTATCAGTATTCAAGGCATAATCCTTGCCTAATGCCCGACAGCGGCCCGCCCTTCGCCCCGCCGATCGCTCGCCGCTGCCAGCTGATGCGTGGTTTTATTCCATTGCACGGCCTGCATATCGCCGTAGTTATAGCGCGCCTCTTTCAGTTGATGCCCCATTGCGGCCAGGCCGGTAAGCTCGCCCGCTGTCATGGCCCCTTTCTCATATTCGATCACGTCAGGCATGAATTGATGGTGGAAACGCGGCACTTGCACCCATGAGTCCGGCCCATTGCCTTCGGCAAAATCCAGAGCGGCTAGCAGTACCATCGTAGTGATCCGGCTGCCGCCGGGTGTTCCCAGCACCGCGACTTTATGGCCGTCGTCGAGAAAAGTGGGCGTCATGCTGGACAACATACGTTTACCCGGCGCGATTACGTTGGCGACACTGCCGACCAGGCCGTAGCCGTTCATTACTCCCGGCCGGCTGGCAAAATCATCCATTTGATCGTTCAACAACACGCCGGTGCCGGGCGCAGCCAATCCCGCGCCAAACGGAAAGTTAATGCTAAGCGTCGCCGCAACCCGGTTGCCTTCTTCATCAATAATCGAAAAATGCGTGGTGTTAATCCCCTCGGGCTGCGGCTGAATTTCGCCCGACATCATCGCGCTGGGCAATGCCTTGTCAGCACGCAAACTGCTGCGCAATCCGGCCGCATAATCTTCATTCAGCAAGCGTTTAACCGGCATGTCGATAAAATCGGAATCGCCCATGTATAAGGTCCGGTCGTGATAAGCGCGGCGCATGGCTTCGGCAATAAGATGTTTTCGGGTCTGTTCATCGGCCTGATTCAAGTCGTAGCCCGACAAAATGTTCAAGGCCTCGATCAGCACGATACCGCCGGATGACGACGGCGCGGCGCTGGTGATTTTTATGCCGCGATAACTGCCCTTTACCGGCTCCCGCTCAGCCACCCGATAGGATGCAAGATCCTGTTTGGTCCAGATGCCGCCGGCCTCGTTGACGCCCGCCACCAGTTTATCGGCGATCTCGCCGCCATAAAATCCGTCCCGGCCCGAGGCCGCCAGTTGCTTTAAGGTATAGGCCAAATCCGGCTGCCTGATTATCGAATAAGCTTCGGGGACCTTGCCGTCGGGCAAAAAAATCTGTGCAGTCTCTGGGTGCTTTTTTATCACCTCAACCCTGAACTTAAGCAACTTCCGGTATTTCTCGCCGATTGCAAAACCGCTCTCTGCCGCCCTGATCGCAGGTTGCAGGCTTTCCGCCAACGGCAAGCGTCCGTATTTTTCCGACAGGTGCACCAGCGCCGCAGGCATGCCGGGAATAGCCGCAGCCAACGCGCCGTCAAGCGATAAACGGGGGATCACTTTGCCCGCCTTGTCCAGGTACATAGCTTGGTGAGCCGCTAACGGCGCTGTCTCTCGCCCGTCGATCATGGTTTCAAAACCGTCCTGTTCACGGTGCAACAGCCAGTAACCGCCGCCGCCCAACCCGGAACCGGAAGGTTCGACAACCGCCAATGTTGCACTGACAGCGACAGCCGCATCGAAAACATTGCCACCCTTCTCCATCACTTCAAACCCGGCTGCGGTCGCCAACGGATGCGCACTGGCGATTGCGGCCCTGGAGCCATCCGCATAAGCCTGCGTAACGCCAAAAACAAGCGCTAACCATAGCGCCGCATAACATTTCTTAAACATTTTTTCCTCTATTTGACGTTGAACCGATGAATGGATGGTGTCATTAAACCACATTTTCGAAAACAGGAAGGCTTGGAGCCCAACTGGCTTGGCTTCGCCGCTAACATGGCTTGCTAGGTAGTTGTACCAATATTTTTTACCGTTTTTATATTTAGAATAATTGCCACGGTATTTATTTCATAAAACGATATTTAAACATACCGAGATAAAAATGGCGGCAACTGCTAAAAAACTTTCAAACCCCGCCGAAGACTGCGGAACTATATGCCTTCACTGAAATTGCCTATTACAACGCAGAAAGCAGAGGGTTTAAACCTTGAAGACCGGTATAAGGCAGAGAGCAGGCGTTTTTACTGTAAACCCCATTGTCTTATGTAAGGCACAATCCGTTTAAAACAATGTTTTAATTTTAAAAAGATATTAATGGAGTAAGTTATGACAACTAAAGAAATAGATGCGACAAAAAAAGGTTCTGAAATATCGCCCAAAACATCACGCGGCGGATTAGTGTCATTTGATGAGTTTGACAGTTTTTTTGATGACTTTCTCTCGCGCAGATGGCCTGGCTTGCTGAATTGGAATGCGCCTACCCTACCGGAAACCGGCTTTCCAAAAGTCGATATTCTGGATCACGATAATGACATAGAGGTTCATGCTGCGTTACCGGGCGTAAAAAAAGAGGATCTGGAGGTGTCGATTGTCAACCAGACCATCACTATCCGCACGACAACCAAGGAAGAGAAAAAAGAAGAGGAAAAAGGTAAATATTTTCGCCGCGAAATAACCCGAGGCGAGTTTCAGCGTACTCTGTCTCTGCCTGACAATGTCGATGCTGACAGCGCAAAAGCATCGTTCCAAGACGGAATATTGAAAGTTACCATTCCTAAAACAAAAAAAAGCAAACGCAAAACCATCGAAGTCAAGTAGTCCGCATTTTGATTCCACAAAACTATCCTGGGTGTAAAAAAAGCACCCAGGATAAAAGCGCACAACGAGTAAGGATAAGTGTTTGTACCAATATTTTTTCCCACCATTCTATATAGAATGGCTACCAGTGCTTTTATTTCATGTTCAACACAAGAGATGTAAGCCCCCTCAATAGCGAGGTGGAAAATGATTGCAATCAGTCAACAACTTGAAAAGACAATAAATCTTAATGAATCCGGTTTACCGGTCAATCTTCCTGATTGCTATACCCGAATTACTGAGATTACCCGTTACAAAACCGAAAGCTGCGGCTCCACACCTAACCATGCACTTGAAAAGTGGCTTGAGCTGAGCAGTAGTTTGTGTGCTGAATACGCGACTAAACATAAGCTCAGCTACTCCGGGCCGGATAACGGATGGGAATGATAGATCGAACCATATTACGGAGAATGCTATGAAAACCAATACACAAAACATAAAGAAAAGCACGGAATTAATGGCCGACTCACCGGCCGGCGATTTGATTTCATTTGATAATTTCTTTGACGACTTTCTTTCTCGCAGGTGGCCCAGACTGTTAGACTGGAATTTCCCTGTAAGCGTGGAAAAAGGATTCCCGAAAGTTGATATTATTGATCACGACAACGACATAGAAGTTCAGGCTGCGTTGCCGGGCTTCAAAAAAGAAGATCTGCATGTATCTGTTAACAACCAAACCATCACCATCCGCTCTTCCACTAAGGAAGACAAAAAGGAAGGTGAAAAAGGCAAATACTTTCGCCGCGAAATAACGCGCGGCGAATTCCAGCGCACACTGTCCTTGCCCGACAATGTCGATGGCGACAACGCAAAAGCCTCGTTCAAAGACGGAATATTGAAAGTGACTATTCCTAAAACCGAAAAAAGCAAGCGCAAAAACATCAACATTGATTAGTCCGTAAAGGGTGGCCAGTTAAGACCGCCCTTTCTGAGCTGTGCCAAGTGCTAACCCGAAAATATCAAATCCAACTCATTTAGCACAACGCTCGACGTGGATTTACAGGAAAAACCGGATCGCTATATTGTGACCGTGAATGCGCCCGGCGCCGATGACTCATCAATAGACATAAAGCTGGAAAATCAGGTTCTGCGTATTTCAATCAAAACAGAACACGCAAAGGATGAAGCTGATGGCAAAGACGGTCAATACCGATACCGGGAGCGTTTCATCGGCCAATTTCAACGGGTGTTAACCTGCCAACGCGGCAAAAATGGAGACTGCATACCGTAACGGTGTACTAACCATCACCATTCCAAAGACATAGTTCCAAACTGTTTTCTTCAGTCACAATTTTGATATAGCAGGCCTAAATATGATGCGTATTTTTCTTTTTCTGGCGACCAATGTCGCAATAATGGTTGTAATTAGCATTGTCTTTAGCCTTTTGGGCTTAACCGGCACTTTAGATGCTCAGGGTATCAATCTCGACCTTAACGCGCTGCTGGTTATTTCGGCAATCATTGGCATGACCGGGTCGTTCATTTCCTTAGCGATATCGAAATGGACGGCAAAACAGGCTATGGGGGTTCAGGTTATCGGCCAACCGCAAAACCAGACCGAGCAATGGCTGGTTAATATTGTCGCCAAACAAGCTCAACAGTCGGGCATCGGCATGCCGGAAGTCGGTATTTTTCAAGCTCCAGAAGCCAATGCCTTTGCGACCGGCATGAACAGAAACAGTGCGTTGGTCGCAGTCAGTACGGGCTTGCTGCAACATATGAATAACGATGAAATTGAAGCGGTGCTCGGCCATGAAATCACTCATGTCGCCAATGGCGACATGGTTACGATGGCCCTGATGCAAGGCGTGGTAAATACCTTCGTTTACTTTTTTGCCAGCATCATCGGCCATGTTGTCGACCGTGTTATTCTTCAAAACGAGCGGGATCATGGCATCGGCTATTTCATCACCCAGATGGCCGCGCAAATTGCCTTGGGATTCCTGGCCTCAATGCTGGTCATGTGGTTCTCGCGCTACCGTGAGTTTAAAGCCGATGCGGGCGGCGCCCAGTTGGCCGGACGGGGCAAAATGATCGGCGCTCTTCGCGCCTTGCAACGCGAATATGAACCGCAAGACCTGCCTGGACAACTGGCGGCTTTCGGCATTAGCGGCGGCAGCGCGCACAAACTGTTTATGAGCCATCCGCCGTTAGAAGAGCGTATCGAAGCCCTGCAAAACATCCATTAAGACAAGCAACCATGGTTCGAAACAATGCTAAATCATGCAGTAAAGTCTATTAACCAGCATCAATGGATTTCAGAAGCCGCTTATTACAAAGCGGAAGCCAGAGCATTTGAACCCGGCAAAGAATTGGCCGATTGGTTAGAGGCTGAAATAGAGTATTACAAGATGCTGGTGGCTCTGTATATTTCAATTTTGGAAGAAGACGGTCCGATGACGGTTTTAAGCTTGCAACAGTTGGCGGCGTTCATCGGAATTCCAAACCCGGCTGGTCTGTTTTCAGACATAGAACTTGTTCGGACAATTCAAAATGCTACTGAGCATTACCCTTGTTTCCGCTCTGAAATCAATAGCATGTGTAAAGAAGCAGAATGCGGATGGAAAGCCGAGTGCCGGAAATTAGTTTCAGTGTGGTATTAATAAATTTCATCATTCACACGTTCTGAGATTTGCGCTGCTGCATCGACGAAGCCGGGCAGCAGCGCAACATAATTGCTATTTCTTTATATAAAGATCGGTAATCGAACCGGTGATCATTTCGGCGGCGAACGCGAAGGTTTCCGATAGCATTGGATGCGGATGAATGGTCAACCCGACATCTTCGGCATCGGCACCCATTTCCAGAGCCAGCACCGCTTCGGCAATCAATTCACCGGCATTGGGGCCGACCATGCCTGCACCTAGAATTCTGCCGGTTTCCTTTTCGCAGAGGATTTTAGTCAAGCCTTCCTTCCGCCCCAGACTCAACGAGCGTCCGCTGGCCGCCCAAGGGAAAACCGCTTTGTCATAGTCTATGCCTTGCTGTTTGGCCTGGTTTTCAGTCAGCCCCATCCAGGTGACTTCAGGGTCGGTATAGGCGACAGCGGGGATGGTCAAGGCATCGAATCCAGCTTTCAAACCTGCCGCAACTTCGGCTGCAATTTTGCCTTCATAAGTGGCTTTGTGCGCCAGCATCGGGTTACCGACTATGTCGCCTATCGCAAAAATATGCGGGATATTGGTCCGCTGCTGCTTATCGACGGCAATAAAACCGATTTCATCGACATTAACGCCGGCCAGATCGGCGCCAATCTTCTTGCCGTTAGGTCTGCGCCCGACGGCTACCAGCACCGCATCAAAGATGGCCGACTCCGGCGCGCCTTTGCCTTCAAAAGAAACTTTCAAGCCGTCTTTGTGCTTTTCAATTGCGGCAACCCGCGTTTCCAGCCAGATATTCTGATATTGTTTTTTAATGCGCCGATACAACGGCGTGACAAGATCGTTATCGCAGCCGGGAATGATCTGGTCCATCAGCTCGACCACGCTGATTTCCGATCCCAATGCATGATAAACCGTAGCCATTTCAAGCCCGATGATTCCGCCGCCGACAATCAACAGTTTTTTGGGGATTTCTTTTAATTCCAGTGCATCGGTCGAATCCCACAGCCGCGGATCGTCATGCGGAAAAATAGGGATTTTAGTAGGGTGCGATCCGGCCGCAATAATCGCCTGATCGAAGCTGACGGTTGTTACGCCTGTTTCGGTTTTCACTTCGACCGTGTGGGATGAGGTGAATTTTCCAGTACCCTGGATCAGAGTCACTTTACGCTGTTTTACCAGACGAGCCAAGCCGTCAACCAGGGTTTTGGTAACGCTTTCTTTCCAGCTACGAATTTTGTCTATATCGAAGCTGGGCTTGCCGTGACTCAGGCCGTGCTGCTCGAACTCATCGACTTCGTGAATGACCTGCGCGACATGCAGCAAGGCTTTGGATGGAATACAGCCGACGTTAAGACATACGCCGCCAAGCGCCGGATAGCGCTCGATCAATACCACTTGCTTGCCCAAGTCGGCAGCGCGGAATGCCGCCGTGTAGCCGCCGGGGCCGCCGCCCAATACCAGAACTTCCGCATGTACCACAGATTCGTTAATCGCTGGATTAGTATCCATATTATCCTCCTTGATTAAAGCAATAAACGGCGAATGTCGCCCAAATACTGTTTGACGGCAGCCATAAAACGCGCTCCTTCAGCACCGTCGATCACCCGATGATCGTAAGTCAGGTCCAGGGGCAACATCAGGCGCGGTATAAATTCCTTGCCATTCCAGACCGGTTGCATTTTGGCGCGGGTAACGCCGAGTATCGCCACTTCCGGCGCATTGACGATCGGCGTGAATGCCGTGCCGCCGATACCGCCGAGACTGGAAATAGTGATGCAGCCGCCTTGCATATCGGCAGGCATCAGCTTGCCCAGACGGGCTTTGTTGCTTTTCTCGGCCAGTTCGGCGGTTAATTCGTTGACGCCTTTGCGGTTGACATCGCGCAGCACCGGCACCACCAAGCCGTTGGGGGTATCGACCGCGATACCGATATTGAAATATTTCTTGAAGATCAGTTTTTCGCCGTCGGCAGACAATGACGCGTTAAATTGCGGGAACTGTTCCATCGCGGCAACCAGCGCCTTGATGATAAAGACCAGGCCGGTGATTTTGACGTCGTCCTTGGATTTTTCGGCATTCAGCGCAACGCGGAACGCTTCCATTTCGGTAATATCGGCTTCGTCATGGTAGGTGACCATAGGCAGGTTCAGCCACACGCGGCTCAGGTTTTGCCCGGTCAGGCGTTTTATCTTGCTGAGTTTCTGCTCTTCTATCTCGCCGAATTGGGAGAAATCGACAGCCGGCATTGCCGGGATTCCGCTGCCGCCTTGGACCGCACTTTCAGCCATGACCTTCTTGACGAAGTTTTTCACGTCGTCTTTTACGATGCGTCCCTTACGGCCGCTGCCGGCGGTTATTTTTTGTATATCGACGCCTAATTCTCGGGCGAAAAGCCGGACAGCCGGCGTGGCGTGTGCCGCCACGGCAGAAACGGCGCTCGGTAAGATTTCCGGCGCAGGCTCAGGCGTAACAATAAGCGGTTGACTGACGGGTTCCGGCGTTTTTTCCACTGTTGCTTCCGCTGGTGCCGCTGCTTGCTGCGCCGGTTCTTGCGGCTTTGCGACATTCACTTCTTCGCTGCTCGCCAATACCGTCGCAATCAGCGTCCCTTCAGAAACCTTATCGCCGGGTTTGATAAACAATTCCTGCACCGTACCCGCCGCACTGGAGGGTAAGTCCATGCTGGCCTTGTCGGTTTCAAGCACAGCCAGGGTTTGTTCCAAGCTTACCTCGTCGCCCGGTTTAACCAATACGTCTACTACATCGATATCTGCGACATTGCCGACATCGGGAACCTTAATTTCAATCAAAAAAGCCATTTTTTGTCCTTCCGTTAGATTAGCCAGGGAGCTGCTGCATCAGGGTTGATGCCGTATTTGGCAATAGCCTCGTCCACTTTGGCGGCTTCAAACTGCCCCAAATCCGCCAAGCTTTTTAGCGCTGCAATCGCCACATGGTAGCGGTCTACCTCGAAAAACCGGCGCAGATTTTCGCGCGTATCCGAACGACCGAAACCATCGGTACCCAAAACGGTGTAAGGGGCGGAAATATAGGCGCGAATCTGTTCCGCAAAGGCGCGGGTATAATCGCTCGCGGCTATCACCGGACCTTGTGCGTTGGCGAGACAGCCGGCGACATGGGATTGTCTGGCTGTTTCGGCCGGATGCAGGCGATTCCAGCGTTCGCAGGATTGGCCGTCTCTGGCCAATTCGGTAAAGCTGGTGCAACTCCATAAATCGGCTTCCACGCCCCAGTCATTGCTCAACAACTCAGCCGCAGCTTCGACTTCGCGGAAAATCGTTCCTGAACCCAGCAATTGAACCCTGGGCGCTTTCTTTTTAGCGCCTTTCTTAAAGCTGTACATGCCTTTGAGTATGTCCAGCTCAACGCCTTTAGGCATCGCAGGATGCTCGTAGTTTTCGTTCATCACGGTGATGTAGTAAAACACATCTTCCTGTTCGACATACATGCGCCGTAAACCGTCTTGGATAATCACCGCCAGTTCATAGGCATAAGTCGGATCGTAGGACACGCAGTTGGGTACGGTCGCCGCCATCAAATGGCTGTGTCCGTCTTCATGTTGCAAACCTTCGCCGTTCAGTGTAGTCCTGCCCGCCGTGCCGCCCATTAAAAAACCGCGGGTGCGTTGATCCGCTGCCGCCCAGATTAAATCACCAACTCGCTGAAAACCGAACATGGAGTAGTAAATAAAAAACGGAATCATCGGCACGTTATGAGTTGAATACGAAGTACCCGCCGCAATCCAGTCGCACAAGCCGCCTGCTTCATTGATGCCTTCCTGCATCACCTGCCCGTGTTTATCTTCTTTGTAGAACATCAGCTGATCGGCGTCTTGCGGTGTGTACAATTGTCCAACCTGCGACCAGATGCCCAACTGCCGGAACATGCCTTCCATACCGAAAGTTCTCGACTCGTCGGGAACAATCGGCACGATGCGTTTGCCGATATTTTTGTCTTTGACCAGTATATTAAGCAGGCGCACGAAAGCCATCGTCGTGGAGATTTCGCGGCCTTCGCCGCTGGCTTCCAGCAACGCCTTGAAATCGCTCAACACCGGCACATCCAGCGCATAGGATTTTTCCCTTCTGGACGGCAAATGGCCGCCCAGTTCATGACGGCGCTGCTGCATATAGGCCAGTTCTTTCGAGCCTTCAGCAAAACTCAGATAAGGCAGTTTCTGCATCTCTTCGTCAGTGACAGGCAACCCATAACGATCGCGAAAGTTGGTCAGCGAAATCTCGCTCATTTTTTTCTGTTGATGGGAGATATTCTGGGCTTCTCCCGATGCGCCCATGCCGTAACCTTTAATGGTTTTAGCCAGGATGACGGTCGGTTGGCCCTGATGATTCACCGCCGCCTGGAAAGCGGCAAACACTTTAACCGGGTCATGTCCGCCTCGGTTAAGTTCCCAGATGTCGCGATCCGACCAGTCGGAAACCATCGCTTTTAATTCCGGCGTATTGAAGAAATGCTCGCGCACATAGGCCCCGTCTTTAGCCTTGAAGGTTTGGTAGTCGCCATCGACGCAGGACATCATACGGGCCGCCAATAACCCGTCTTTATCGCGCGCCAGCAACGCATCCCAGCGTTGCCCCCAAACCAGCTTGATCACATTCCAACCGGCGCCGCGGAACTCGCTTTCCAGTTCCTGGATAATCTTGCCGTTGCCGCGCACCGGCCCATCCAGGCGCTGCAGATTACAGTTGATCACAAAAATAAGATTGTCCAGTTTTTCCCGTCCGGCCATGCCGATAGCGCCCAACGATTCCGGCTCGTCGGTTTCGCCATCGCCAAGAAAGCTCCAGACCTTGCGATTCGAAGTATCGGCAAACCCTCTATCCTGTAAATAGCGCATGAAACGCGCTTGGTAAATAGCCATAATCGGGCCAAGACCCATAGAGACCGTCGGGAATTGCCAGAAATCCGGCATCAGCCAGGGATGCGGGTAAGACGGCAAGCCGTTACCGTTTACTTCCTGACGGAAATTATCCATCTGTTCCAGCGTCAACCGTCCCTGCAAAAAGGCTCGGGCATAATCGCCCGGCGTTAAATGCCCTTGAGTAAAAACCAGGTCGCCGCCATGCTGATCCGATGGCGCATGCCAGAAATGGTTATAGCCGACATCATACAAAGTGGCCGCCGAAGCGAAACTGGCGATATGGCCGCCGACGTTGGTGTGCTTATTCGCCCTTAACACCATCATCATCGCGTTCCAACGGACATAGGCGCGAATCTTGTGTTCTATAGTAACGTCACCGGGAAACTGCGCCTGTTTAGAGACTGGAATCGTATTAAGATAGGCGGTATTGGCGCTGAAAGGGATGTCGAGTCCCGCATGCCGGGTGACCGCGACCAGCTGCTCAATCAGAAAGTGTACGCGTTCGCTGCCATCATGTTCCAGCACAGCTTGCAGCGCTTCAATCCACTCCCTGGTCTCTGCGGGATCGATGTCATTCTGTCCGGTGATTTTTGAGATTAAACTGTTGGTCATTGATTGATCCTGTTACGGCGGATATGCACGGATTAAAAAATTATAAAGCTGAGTTGAGCAGCTCGCCCGCTCAAACGAAACTTATGCCCTTTGGGTATAAGTTGAATTTACCCATAGGGCGTATGAGCATAGCGCAACCCGGCATCTTACTAAAATAGTGAAAATAAGGCCAGAAGCACTCCGGTAATTGAACATAGTATAAACAATGCGGAGGGGGCAATGCACCCGTTTTAGTCATTTTGACGCCGAAAGCGGGGGAACCGATCCGGGTTTTGTTCGCCGGATGTTTGTTTTTTTAAGGCCTCGCGGTTTATTATGAATAGAGAACCTCCGAAACCGGAACCGACTGATTTTCCACCCACATTACTAATGAAACATGGACTTAATTTTAACGCTTAAAACCATCATTCTGGGCATTGTTGAAGGCCTGACCGAATTCTTGCCGATCTCCAGCACCGGACATTTAATCCTCGTCGGCGACTTGCTGAGTTTTAATGACGACAAGGGCAAGCTATTTGAAGTTGTGATTCAGGTCGGCGCAATCCTGGCGGTGTGCTGGGAATATCGCACGAAAATTTCCACAGTCATTATCGGTCTACCCAGATCGAAACAGGCGCAAAAATTCACCCTTAACCTGATAATTGCCTTCATGCCGCTAGCGATCCTGGGCCTGTTGTTCGGCAAATACATCAAAGCCGTGCTATTCAAGCCTATTCCGGTAGCCCTGGCGTTTATCGTAGGCGCATTCGTGATTATCTGGGCGGAAAAACGGGAACATAAAACCCGCATCTTTGAAGTCGACGACTTAACGCCGCTGGATGCATTAAAACTCGGCGTCGCGCAGGCATTCGCGCTGATTCCCGGAACTTCGAGGTCCGGCTCAACCATCATCGGCGGCTTATTGTTCGGGCTTTCGCGCAAAGCCGCAACCGAATTCTCATTTTTCTTGGCGATTCCGACACTGATTGTCGCCAGCCTCTATGATTTGTATAAACACCGCGATTTATTGGACCTAGCGGCCGACACGCCTTATTTTGCCGCAGGACTGGCCGCCGCATTTCTCAGCGCGCTATTGGCGATCAAGGCGTTATTACGTTACATCAGCCATCATGATTTCATTGTTTTCGCCTGGTACCGCATAGCCTTCGGCTTGATTGTTATTGCCACGTCATACAGCGGCTTAGTGCAATGGACGGTTGATTAGAATACCAGCGAGGAGAGCAACAGCGCGGACATTCGGCCGGGCCTGACTTGTTGCCGACCCTACATGACCGCCTTCATCAGCCGGAAAAACGCCCACCTCGGCATCCCCTTGTTAGACCCGATCTTTAATAGATGGCTCTTGATTTGAAACGCAGACAATATCATTGGTATATTGCGCAACGCGCATTCAACCGGCGCGGCTTGGACGGCAGGGAAATCCGATCTATCAGACCCCGAACCCCCGCGTTTTTGCGGTTAATACGGCAATAGAAAACAGTTATAATCACAAAGATATTTGTTCACAATAAAATAATAATAAGAAATCAGTTATGGCCAAGATACGCACCCATTACGACAATCTGAAAGTTACAAGAGACGCCCCCATCAGTGTGATCAGGGCGGCTTATAAAGCCCTTTGCCAGACTTTTCACCCTGATAAATTCCAAGGCGACAATGAGGAAGCTGAAAGAATCATAAAGCTGGTGAATGCTTCCTATGCGGTATTAATCGATCCCGTTAAACGCAATGCGCATAACGCCTGGATTCGGGAACAGGAAGCTAACGCCGGACGGCAGAGTAAAAGCACGCGGTTTAACGAAACCGAACAGCAGGATGATCAAGAACAAAGCACACCAGACGAATACACACAGCAACCGCCTCCATCAAGCACGGAGGATGCTAACGTTATCTTTGAACGAGCCTATGATTTGCAAGAACGGGGCCGGCATGAGGAAGCGTTATCGCTTTATCGGGACTTGGCGGAACAAGGCCACGCAAAAGCCCAGTTCAAATTAGGCGTTATGTACGAACTGGGTCAAGGCGTAGCGCAAAACTACGTCCAAGCGTTTGACTGGTATCTCAAGGCCGCGGAACAAGGCGAGGCAAATGCTCAATACAATGTCGCCGTTAAATACAAAACCGGTCAAGGGGTAGCGCAGGACGACACCAAGGCGGCCTATTGGTATCGCAAAGCGGCCGAGCAATAGCCGCCGGAGTTCACGTTAACGGCAAGAAACCTCCCGCCTGCATACTCCACAAACGGTAATAAACGCCTTGCCGAGCCAGGAGTTGATCATGCCCGCCATCTTCGACGATACGGCCTTGATCGAACACCAGGATCCTATCCAGATACGCAATCGTCGACAAGCGGTGTGCAATGGCGATCACCGTCTTGCGGCCCATAGCGCGATCCAGGTTTTCCTGAATGGTTTGCTCAGTTAGCGAATCCAGGCTGGACGTAGCCTCATCCAAAATCAAAATCGGCGCATCCTTGAGCATCACCCGCGCAATGGCGATGCGCTGGCGCTGGCCGCCGGATAACTTCACCCCGCGCTCGCCGACCAACGAATCATAACCCTCGGGCATCACCCGGATAAAATCGTCGGCATGCGCCATGCGCGCCGCCGCCTGGATAGCTTCATCGTCGGCCTCCAGGCGGCCATAACCGATATTTTCTTTAAGGCTGCGGTGAAACAAGCTGGGATCTTGCGGGATCAGGCTGACCTGTTCGTGCAGCGAATCCAGCCGGACTTGCTGAATATCCATGCCATCGATCAGAATCCGGCCGCTTTGCGGCTCATAATTGCGCAACATCAGCCCAACGAAAGTCGATTTGCCTGAACCGGAAAAACCGACCAGCCCGACCCGCTGCCCCGGCTCAATGACTACATTGAGGCCGTCGAACACGGGTTGATTCGGCTCATAACCGAAACGCACATTACGAAACTCAATCCGACCTAGGCTGATTTTTAGCGGCTTCGCATCCGGCGCATCGATAATCTCATGGGGCTGAACGATCGTGTCCACGCCATTGGCGACATTGCCCACATATTCGAAAAACTCCAAAAAACGCCGGGTCAGATTGCGCGCATCGCTGATGATCAACAATGCCAGTCCAACACTCATCGTGAAATCGCCGACGCCGATTACGCCGCCGT
This sequence comes from Methylobacter sp. Wu8, assembly GCF_036440755.1. Taxonomy (NCBI): domain Bacteria; kingdom Pseudomonadati; phylum Pseudomonadota; class Gammaproteobacteria; order Methylococcales; family Methylococcaceae; genus Methylobacter; species Methylobacter sp. Wu8. The sequence goes on from NZ_JAZGVT010000075.1 coordinate 149,510, forward strand.
CCCACAAGGTCAGCGCATAGTAAATCGTGCCGATTTTCAGCGCCGCAGCGGCGATAAACTGGAACCAGCGCACCCGTTCCATATACCAAAAAGTGCGCCGCCCGGCCCGGACTTCCGTTTCCAAAAAACCGTCCAGATACTGCCGTTCAAAATGCAGGCGCGCAAATAACTTGGCATTCAAAATATGGGTCACCGCATCAACAATCTTGCCGTTCACCAAACTGCGCGTCGCCGCGTAACTCTGGGCATAAGGCTGGCAGCGCGTCGCCAACCAATACGAAAGACTCACATAGGCCAATACCCAGCCCGCAACCAGCAGGCCCAAACCTTGATGCACGTTTAATAACAGCGCGATAGAAACCGAAAAAGTGACCAGAATAGGCCAAAAATCGCACAACACCGACCATGTCGTGTGATTGACGCTCATCGCCGTTTCGCTGATACGATGGGCTAAAGCGCCCGCAAAATGGCTGCCGAAATAGCGTGGCGCATGGTATTGCAGATAGGCGTACATCGCTCTGGTCGTGCGCTGGCGCAAGCGCGGCCCCATAATAATCAATACCGCACCGCTGCCCCGGCTAAACAGAATTTCCGCTACATTCAAACCCAGCAATAACAACAGCGGCGCACGCAAAGTTTCCAGCACCGATGCACCCGACAAATGCGCAACACCATCCATGATGGCTTTTATCGCATAAGGCACCAGAATGCTGGATGCCGCCTGCCCGGTTTCCATAAGCAACATTAAAACGATCCAGCCCCGAAAACCGGACAAGCAGTACAAAATGAACTTAACGGTTCCGGTGGGCAAAGAGGGCGCGTCTGCTGCGCGTTGGAAAGATGTGTTTTGGGGCATGGCTCAAGAAATATTCGAGAAAGATATTGCCATTATAAAGGACAGTATTAGATAGCGGCTCAAATCAATGAATCCCGCCACACCGCTTGTTACGGAATACGGCGGCCAATCGTTTCGCTGTCGATATTCGACTCTTCCCGGCTTTGTCCTCCTGAAGCATAAACCAGGGTTGCCGCGGATCGTAGCAAGGTGGCGCGGCTGTCGATTTCGGTATAACGGGCACGCGCCAAATCCTTTTGCGCGGACAGCAGCTCTATCACCGTGGAAAAGCCGTGGGTATAAGATTCTTCTGTCGCGGCATAAGATTCTTCGGCGGCTTTCAACAAGGCTAATGCAAACTCGCGTTTTTCCAATGCGGTTTTGGTGTCGGCATAAGCTTTCCAGATATCGCGCATGATTTCCAGGCGCGATGCCTCAAGTTGGGCCTTCGAAGCCTCTTTCCTGGCCTCGGCTTCATGCACCGCATTGCTGCGTTCAAAGCCGTCGAACAAGGTCCATTCCATCGTCAGCATCGCTGTGCCGACCCCATTACTTGCCGAATAACTCTCATTGCCGGGCGGATTTGTATGCACATTCCCCCAGTATTGATTACCCAGACTGCCGCCCAGGGAAAACTTGGGCAAGAACTCTGCCCTGGCCTTCTTGACTTCCGCTTCGCGTGCCCGCAATTCCGCAAGCCGCGCCATCAGATCGGGATGTTGTTCCAATGCCTGATCGACAATTTTTTCGACCGACTGCACCAGCTTTGCCGGTAACGGCAGCTTGCTTAAATCGATTAGTTGCAGCGCATAAGAAGGCGAAATGCCCAAATTAGCAGTTAAATCCGCATGTGTCTGAGTCACCGAGCTGCGTGCATCTTGCAGGTCATAACTGGCTTTCGCCTGCTCCTGAACCGCCAGCAACAAATCGGGGCGTGTAGCCAGGCCTTTGTCGAGTTTCGCCTGAACCGAAGCTGAATTCGCCTGTGCTGCGTCAAATGTTTGCTGCGCCGCCGTGACCTTGGCCAGGGTAGCCTGATAGGCAAAAAAACTGCTGGCAACCCGATAGGCAATTTCCTGATGCTTGCGGTTGAACGCAAAATTAGCGGCGCGGAGGCGCTGCGCGCCCGCATCGACCAAGGCCTCCCTGCGTCCGAAATCGAACAGCGTCCATGCCAGATCCAGGCTGCCGACAGAGGAGTAACCCGTGCTAACCAACGCGCTTCCGGGGATGGGAAAACTGGTTTTGAAATATTGCCCGAACGCCATAGCCGTCAGCGTCGGATACCAGGCGCTACGATGCCTTTCCAGCCTGGCTGCGGCGGCTTTCGCCTCTTCCCAGCTAACTCTGGTTTCCGGGTTGGCATGCAAGGCAAGATCGACCAGCGCAGGCAGGTCGTAGATTGTCTTGGTATCGATCGGGCTTTCCTCGCGCAGGCGGCCAGACATGGCTATCTGCTCCGCGCCTGTTCCGGCTTCGTAACCGCGCCAATTAACGGCACGATCAACCGGAACCCCAACATAGGGTTCATCAAACTGCACCGCACTCGGCGGCACGCAAGCCGTCAACGCCATCATTGCGGGTATCGCCAATCTGCCGGCACTGCGCGGCAGGCCTAGCAACAATGATAGAACGTTAGCGCACTTACAACGCTGTAACTCTCGCAAACTTAAAAACACCTTAGTTCAATCGTCAGTTTAGTTATATTTTGGAAAGTTAAGTTAATATCCGCTCAACAATATCATTGCTTTAATAAAGCAATGATACCGGGGAATACGCGTATCATTTATATATTATTCATTTATGCACTGTATCATTATCTTTATTGTGTAGAATAAAAAGTTTATACGCTGGAACCCTTGTTCACACAGTCCTCGTCGTCTATAGTCCGCATACCTGTAGACCAGACATTACCTGAAAGAGGACGCCGGCAATTGAGGACTCAAAATAGCAAAATTGGGTGCTCAAATAATTTATTTAATACCTTTAAATTTCATCTAAAGATTGATTTCTTAATGACCCGATTAATACGCTGCCTAAAATAAATCAAATGTTGTTACGAAGATTATTCCAGCTCAATTCCCGGTTCGGGTGCAAATTATGAGATTCATGCCGGGATTGCGGAAAATAGGTCTTCCGGCCGTTTTCAGTGTTCTTTTAACGGCTTGCGACCCGATGTTGAGTATTGAAGGTTCGTTCTGGCCTGCCTGGATTATCTGTATCCTTGCCGGACTGATGGCAAGCATGGTGCTGATGTGGCAATTGGTGCGACACCGGCTGGCGCCGTATCTGGGGCCGCCACTGTTAATTGTGCCTAGCCTGTGGGCCTTATGCACTTTTGCCATCTGGTTGTTATTTTATTCGACGTAAACACGGGCGCCGTCCATCATGGAAAACAACGATCATTCTGTAAATCTTAAACAACGGATCATGCTGGGACGCATCATCGGCACATTAATCGTGCTCGGAGCGTTCTCGACCGGAATGTTGGTCTGGCACATCAACTACCAGCATCCCCGCACCAACGATGCGATGGTGCGGGCCAACATCGTCGGTATCGCGCCCGAAGTGAGCGGTCGCATCGTAGAATTGCACGTCGAAGACAATCAGTACGTCAAACAGGGCGACCTGCTGTATGTGATCGATCCCCGCCCCTACCAGGCCAAACTGGCCCAGGCCAAGGCCGAATTACTGGTGGCGGAAAAAGAGGTCGATTCAAGACGAGCCTCCAGCGGTTCCGCCGAACTGGCCATCGAGCGGCTGGAACACCAACGCGCCGCCGCCGAGGCTGAGGTCAACAGGATTGAGGCTGAGGATGAATATCTGCATAGCTATCTGGAACGCCTTGAGCCATTGGCGGAGAAACAATATGTAACGGCGGACCAGCTCAAGCAGGCCCGATCCAAGTACGCCGCATCCCGCGCCGAGCTGGCGGATGCACGAGCCAAGGAGCTTTCTGCCCGGAGCGCGATAGACGAGGCCAAAAGCGATAGCCGCCGCGCCGTATCGCTGATTGCCCAGGTCGGCAACGTCAATGCCCGCATCGAAGCGGCCAAAGCGGTCGTTGCCGCCGCCGAACTGGATGTCGAATACTGTTCGGTGCGTGCGCCTTTCGACGCCTACGTCACCAACCTGAACACACGCGAAGGCGAATACGCCAAGATCGGGACGCAAATGTTCGCGCTGGTCGATGACCGCCACTGGTATGTCATCGCCAACTTCAAAGAAACCTATCTACAGTCCATCCGCCCCGGTCAGGAAACCGACGTGTTCCTGGTCGGTTATCCGGGAAAGCGCTACCGTGGGGTGGTTACCGGTATCGGCTGGGCCAATTATCCCGATAATACCAAGCAGCAAGGGGTACTGCCGGAGGTTCAGCGCACCCTGAACTGGGTCGTCCTGGCGTCCCGTTTCCCGGTGCGGATCGAAATACACGAACGCGACCCCGAACATCCGTTGCGCATGGGCATGACCGCCTTTGTCACCGTTCTGGATCGCCCCGCCGAAATTCCGGGGCTTTCGCCAACCAATGAGCAAGGAACCAGCAAAGCCCGGATTGCGCAATGAACCGCGGCGACGCTTCGGTTCCTCACAAAAGGCGCAGCAGACTTTGGTTCGGAACCGGCCTGGCGCAATTCCTGAAGGTTGAACTCAAAGATTCTCCAGAACGTCGGGTAGCCGCATTACGCCTGTTCATCGTTTCGCTGATCATTGTCCTGGTCGGCCAAACCCTGCATGTGCCGCCGCTGGGGGCGATTGCGCTGCTGATATGCTTGAGTTACGACGCCTATGCGAATACCGGTCAATCGCTGGCGTTCGGCATGCGCCAGCTGGGCTATATCCTCGTCACCACCTTGATCTCGGCATTTACGCTGATGTTGGCCGGTAACGATGCCTGGTTGTTGCTGCCCCTGTCTTTCATCATACTGGCTGTCGCCCTGTTTCATGCCCGCCTGATCGCCTGGCCTACCGGCATCGCACTCTGGTATTCGGTGGCTGTGCTGTATAGCCCAAGCGCTCCCGACCAAGGCATCTATAACGCCTTGTGGAATATCCCGATCATTGGCGTACTCGCTATCGGCTCATGGACAGCGGTGCATCTGACTATCAAACCGCAAGACCCGCGCAAGCAGCTGAAGGCGAATATCGCGGAACAGCTCACGGCAGTGGAACACATCTTGAGTGCGCGCCTGGCCGACAGCGGCGTGAAAATCCATAAGCGGGCCATCTCGACACTTTCCAGCCCCGGCAGCTTCGGCAAAGTACTGGGCTTGCTGGCAAACGCGGAACTGATACATCCGGCCATGCATAAACGGCATGATACTTATCTTGCCCTGCTGCTTGAAATCGACGGCCTGCGGCAGATGGCAATCTGGCTGGATCAGGTATTGACGGCGGAGTACCGCGCCCAACCGATGAATCAGGAAAAATTAAATGTCTATCTGGCGCTGCAAAGCGCCTGTGCAGCGCTGCGGCAAGGTGTGGAAGAATCGCGCGATGTTTCCGGGCAAATAGACACGCTGCTGGTCGATGACGTGCTGCACAATTATTCGCCGGCAACCAACCCTTCGCTGTTAACAGCCGTTTGGCGCGCGCTGCAACGTATCGCCGGGTTGATGCGCGACTTGCATGATCCCGGAGCTTCGCCTGACATTAAAGCCATCGAGGCCGAAACCGACGATAACGAAACAGCCGGCTGGTTTCCGGCCTGGTTGGGTTATGAATTCTGGGCGACGCATGCCGACAGTCTGCAATTCGGGATTAAATTTTCTCTGGGCGCCATACTCTGCACGCTGATCGTGGAAAGCCTGGGCTGGCCGGATATCAACACCGCCATACCAACCTGCCTGGTCGCGGCGCAAACCAGTCTGGGCGCCGACTACCGGCTGTCGATATTACGCGTGTCGGGCGCTATCCTCGGCGGACTCTGCGCCTACTTTTATGTGCTGGTGTTCCAATCCCAGCTCGACACCATCGCCGGCTTTGCGCTTGCAACAGCCCCGATCTGGGCTCTTGCGGCTTGGATTTCCTCCGGCAGTGAACGCATAGCCTACATGGGCAGGCAGCTCGGGTTTTCGTTCGCAATGTTCGTTTTACACGATTTCGGCCAGGTCACCGATCTTTATCTGCCGCGCGACCGGGTGATCGGCATCTTGCTGGGCATAGCCGTGATGGGAATACTCGACTATGCACTATGGCCGCGACGTTCGGTTGTGCTTGCCCGCCACCATAGCGTAGCGGCACTGCATACACTCGCCAAGTTCACAACCCGGCTGCCGGACCTGAGCCTGATGCTTAAGTCCACCTTGCCGTTGCGCCTATCGACAGAAAAAGATCTGGCTGTCGCCCAGGATTTGGTGGTTCACGCGATACTGGAACCGGATGCAAGATTGCCCCACAAAGTCAACGAAAGAACGGCGCTGAGCGCGGTTATTACAGGGGCCGGCAATTTGTCCGGCTTGTTACAGATCAGGCGGCGCTATCGATTGCTAAGCGGCCAGCAATTCGGCAATTTTCCCGATGAGCTGCAACAACATAGCCGGGCTTTCGACGCGGCGCTGACAAGCGCTCTGGAGAATACCGCGTTAATACTGCAAGGCCGGCAACCGGAGTCCCAGACAGGGGTTGCCGACATCCACGCGCTGCTTAAGCAAAGCTACACCGAACACCACCGCATCGACAGCCTGCCGGCCGACCTGGCAATGGAATGGGAACTGCGGTTCATGTTGGATCAGCAAATCATGGAGCTGACGGAACAACTCCAACAAAAAGCCGCGGATTCTGTTTCATGCCGCTTGAAAAGCGGCTCGCCTATTGACTAACGTTCACGAAAGACGGCTAAAAATTGCGTAACAAAGATATTAATACGCCATTACGCGCTTCACGGCGCGTGGCGGGGCCTATTTGATGCCGGCATTGTTCCAGCACCCAAGCAGCATCCGCATAAAGACGGGAAAGCCCTGATCAAAGAGCGTAAACAAGCCCTGCATCCGCATGCCGGACTTTCCCTGTAAGACCGGCTAACCAATGATGTCATAACCCGACTTTTGCCGACTTCATCGCTGTCGATAGCGCTTTAATTTCTCTGGAGATAATCGAATAAAGTTCCGAGGTCCATTTCGGAAGTTCTTTGGACTCAGCATCCAAAGGGTAGGTCCTCGGATCGTGCGGAGCAATTACGACTTTCACATTTTCGGCTCCCACTTGCGCGGTGAGGACGAAAAGTTCCTCTATCGCCTTATCGCCCATGGCCAGACAACCGATGGAGGCGGCCCTGCCGTGGATGAAAATATCAGAACCCGGATTGGCGCGCCCTTCCTGATAGGCATGTAAGATGTCGAATTCGTTGGGGTAATTTATTTTCATCGACAAGTGATAATGGCTGTTGGGATTCAACGCCTCAATACGGTAAATACCTTCCGGCACCTGCCTGTCGCCTTGGCGCAGTTTGGGGCCGGCCACGCCGCTGGCGGACTGGATATCGTAGTCACGGATGAAACGGAATTCGCCGCTGTCTCTGGCCCATAGTTCCAGTTTCTTTTCCTGTTTCAAGGCGATAAAGGTGACTTCTCTGGGAGGGTAGGAGACCCTAGCCTTGGCAAAGTAGGGAATGAGTTGGCGCGCCGCATATCCGCCGTAAACTTGCAGTATATCCTCTACAGTCCGTTGACCAGGCAACGTGGAAGGCGGAGTATAATAAATTTTCGGTTCGGCCCGGATTTGGGGCTTGACGGTGGGAGTCGTGACGATGAGTGGCTTATGTTCGGAGCAAGCTTCGAGCAATGCCGCCAAGGCCAAGCCGGCAACGATTTTGGTTGTTGATTGCATAATGTGCGCTGGAATCGAAGTGAACACCGGTATAGTTTAGATAAAATCACCAAATATCCGCAAGTTCGGGAGCTTCGCAGCCAAGGCTGGAGCGTATTGGCTATAGCCGTTGAGACGGGATGGCCTCTTGCCGTGGGTATACTGCCGGTGAATGCCAAAACCATCCGATGTGAATTGCAGGCCAGGTTAGTTTATAAGGTTTTCTTCTGACAGAGATAGTTGTTGTAAAATACGAACGATGAAATGGGCATAAAACTAACTGAATACCGGCTTTCTGCCTGGACACCCCGAACGGGATGCCTTAAATAATGAATATACCTAGTTTGGGTACGAGATGACTTTATGAAGATGGCCACTTATTTTGGTGAGGTCAAATTACTTCTCTTCTGGCTGGCCGCGGCGGCCATGGCTTTGGCGGTAGTCGTGCAAACCAAGCCGAACGCAACCTTTGTCAGCCAAGACATGCTGCCTTACGGGTTCTCCATGACGTCCTTTCAAAGCGTCAACGAAGTCGATCCGCGCAAGACCATCACCTTGGAGGCGGTGGGCTTGGGCGCCCGTTTGTCCAAGGTCGAGCTACTCGACGACACCGGAAAAGTCCTGTTTGAGGCGAAGGACAAAACCCGTCTCTCTCTGCCCTCTCCCCTGGCCTTCGGGACTCGCCATACGATTAAGGTAACGGCGGAGCGATCTTGGTCCAGACAGTCCGAAACCCACGAATTTAACTTCACAACGGTCGCCGTGCCGAAGTTGGATGGACCCTTGCTTAGAATGTTGGAACCAGACGCATCAATAACCCTGCATTTCGACCGACCAGTGACCGAAGTCACGGCTTCGGCCGACATAACATTGAGTGCCGAACCCGATGCTACCGGACAGAACATCCGTTTACTGGCCGGCGATTATGCGCAAGACCACAGCTATGCGATCCAGTTGAACTATAAATCCACCACCGGCGTCCCTCTGCCGCCGCTAAACCTTGAATTGACGACCGCCCCTCCGCTTACCACCGCAACTAATGTCCGGGGATTGACCAATTTAGGCTTAATTTTGCCATTGCAAGTGACCTTTAGCGAACCGTTGGCCGATCGGCCCAATACCGCGGCCAATCTTCAGGTGAGAACCCGCGATGGCAAAGCTATCCCTGGAAAATGGAGTTGGATTGGGCAGCACCAACTTAAATTCACCCCCAATCCGGCATGGCCTGCCTCAAGCACTATAGAAGTCAGCGCCGACAGGCAGAACTTAAGAAGCGTGCGAGGCGGTGCGCTGCAGCAAGCCCTGATCGAGCAATTCGACACCGGCACGGACCGGCGGCTTTTCGTTTACCTGGACAACCAGCGTGTGGACGCCGTGGAAAATGGCGCAGTGGTCCGTACCTTCAAGGTCAGCACGGGCAAAAGCAAAACCCCCACGGTGACGGGTTCTTTTTACATCTATGACCGCTACCTCCACAAGACCATGCGTAGCGATGTCGGCCGGGGACAGCGTGGTTTCTATGAAGTGGAAGATGTCCCGTATACGCAGTTCTTCCATAAAGACTACGCCTTCCACGGCGCGTTTTGGCACAATAGTTTTGGCCGTCCCGCCAGCCATGGCTGCGTCAACATGGCCACCAAAGTGCAAAACAAGCGATGGCCGAATGTTTCCGAGGATGCCGGATGGCTTTATCATTGGGCCGCTCTGGGCCTGCCGGTAACGGTAATGCAGAAGGCGCCCGAGCCTATGTTGGCGAGCCATGTACCGCCCCAAGAAAGCAAAAGCGGGAATAAGGAGAGGCGTGCCGAAACACCCGAGACGACCGCCAGGCAAGAGCTTTCCGGTAGAGGGGGCGTGCAGGCGGGCAGTCGTATCTAATTACAGAGAATGGGACTTCCAGCATGAGCCGAATTGCTTCTTAAAAAATATTACTGAAAGAGTTCCGAGGCTCTAAGCGGTCACTAATCCCTAAAACCGAGCCGGATATTATTGAACAACGAAGATCTAAATCGGATAACACGCCAACCCGCATAAGAAACAGCTTCCGAACACCAGCCATTCAAAGTTAATCTTCAATGAATGGCCGGTTCTGGCCGCAAGCGGGCGCCCATTAATTGGAGCTATAAGCCCAACCCACCAGGTGTTTAGCCGACTTTCACCAGGCTTGCGGCATAATCTTCCGGCGGCTCAAAGCCCAACAGCGTGATACACGTCGCCGCCAGATTCGCAATGCCGGCCTCCGGCACATCAGCCAAACGGGCGTTGGCCGCCCCCGACGGATCGTACACAATCCCAGGTACCGGATTCAACGAATGAGCCGTCTTCGGTTTACACCGCCCCTGCTCATCCAGCACCAGCGCGCCGGTCTTTTTATCGAGTTCGCACATGTCGTCCGCATTGCCGTGATCGGCCGTGCAAACCATAATTCCATTGGCCTTTTTCAGTGCCTCCATAATCCTGCCGACATTTTCATCCACGGCTTCGACAGCCAATTTTACCGCGTTAACTACGCCTGTATGCCCGACCATGTCGCCATTCGGAAAATTCAGGCGAATAAACTTATATTCCCCGCTCTCAATCGCCTGAACCACCACATCGGTAATTTCATCCGCTTTCATCCGCGGCGCATCCTCGAACGGGCATACATCGGACGGAATTTCCTTCCAGGTCTCAGTCGGGAACTTGCCCGAATTATTGCCGTTGAAAAAATAGGTCATGTGACCGTATTTTTGCGTCTCCGAAATAGCCAGCTGTTTGACTCCCGCATTGGAGAGATACTCGCTCATCGTGCGGTCAATCGCAGGCGGCGTCACCAGATACCGCGCCGGCACCCCGAGGTCGCCGTCATATTGCATCATGCCCGCATACAGCACGTCCGGTTTCGGACCGCGATCGAATTCCTTCAATTCATCCGCTTCAAAGGCTTTGGTAATTTCCAACGACCGGTCGCCGCGGAAGTTAAAGAAAATAACGCTGTCGCCATCCACAATCGGGCCCACAGGCGCGCGGTCGCGTTCAATGACAAACGCGGGTAAATCCTGGTCCAAAATGCCCGGATTTTCAGCACGGAAAGTTTCCACCGCTTCTTTCATGGAAGCAAAGGTCCGGCCCTCCGCTTTCACATGTGTCGCCCAGCCGCGCTTCACCATATCCCAATTGGCGTCATAACGATCCATGGTGATATTCATGCGCCCGCCGCCCGATGCGACGCAATAATCGACCGTGCCGTCCGCATTGATTTCTTTCAGGAAGGCGTCGAAGCGCTCGACATAGTCCAATGCCGACGTCGGCGGCACATCGCGCCCGTCAATCAACGCATGGATCCGCGCCTTCTTCACACCCTGTTCCTTCGCCTTTCGCAACATCGATTCCAAATGATTCAGGTTGGAATGTACATTGCCATCCGAAAACAGCCCGATAAAGTGCAACGTCGACGCTTTGTGATTTACATTGGAAACGAGCTCCTGCCAAACCGAACCGTCGGCATACATAGCACCCGAGGCAATCGCCTTGCCGACCAAAGCCGCGCCCTGTTCAAAAATACGGCCGCAGCCGATCGCATTATGGCCGACTTCGGAATTACCCATATCCCCGTCGTCCGGCAGTCCCACGGCAACGCCATGCGCCCGCAACTCCGTGTACAAGGCATTCTCATGCAGCCAAGTCAGATTCGGAGTCTTCGCCTGTTTCACAAAATCGCTTTCCGGATTTTTACCAATCCCGATCCCATCCATAATCACCAACACCACCGGACCTTCCGAACCGGCAAAATTCTTACTCTTTTTCAGCTCAATCATTTCAAACTCCAACTTACAGGTGATTAATATAAAACAATAAACGGCTTTTAATATTCCCTACCCGGAATGGCAAAAATCATTATCATGAGAATATTGGCGGAATATTTAACGATTTCAAACAAAATAGGGCATTTACTTTGGATACTGGAAAACTGCTTTATTCAAAAAAGGCCTATTTTACCTGATACAAAAAAAATATTGGCTTAGTCATTGCCCTGAATCCGCCAGGACTGCTAGGGAAACTGGAGACATAAAAAAAGCCCTACATTTTCATGCAAGGCTTTCTCTTATTTGGCTCCCCCGGACGGGCTCGAACCGCCGACCTAATGATTAACAGTCATCCGCTCTACCGACTGAGCTACAGGGGAATAAACTTTATCTCAGTATGGCGCGCCCGGAGAGATTCGAACTCCCGACCGCACGGTTCGTAGCCGTGTACTCTATCCAGCTGAGCTACGGGCGCCTTACTGAGACGCGTATTATGCTGATTACTCGCCCCACTGTCAACTCTAAATTGATCATTGTTTGAAGTATTAGCATGTGGAGGTTGCTTTCAAGGGTATTAGCTTTACCTTTCAATTACAGAAAATCCTGATATAACAATAAAGTTAAAAACAACATGACTGCAAAAGAGAATTTTTCCTATGGCTAATAAACGTCTATAAATGAATAATACCGCTATTTGTCAAAATTTCTCAGCACCCGCACATGAGCCTACGCTACCAAATTAACATACGAATTTTGATCTCTACCCTGTGTATTCTGATGCTGGGCAGCTCGATAGCCATCTGGCAGGCTCGCGATGCGGTGAATAAAGAAGTCGATTCATCAATCAATTTGGCCGTACAACTGATAACCTTCGGTTTTTCCCAAGCCTCGCAAACGCCGTTTAATGAGACCGAATGGCTGCCGAAATTCAATTCGCTGAACCAAACCCGGCATTTAAGCATTCAACTCAAAGAGCCTTCCGGGCGAATCATCAGTTTTGCTCATAAAAGCCGGCCAACCAATAATGACGAAAAGCCGCCGCAGTGGTTTATCAATCTGGTTGCAACCGATTATCCTCAAGTTGAGCATCAAATCACCAGCTTCAACGGCGAACAAATCACCCTGATTATTCAGGCCAACCCGCTGGATGAAATCACCGAAGTCTGGCAAGAAAGCATTGCCTTTTTCAGCTCTCTGTTTCTGCTGACGCTATTTACCTTTTTGGCCGTCAATCTGGCTTTCAATAAAGCGCTTAAGTCCATCGCCGTCATCGTTGACGCGCTCAAGGTCATTGAGACCGGACAGTACAGCCAAAAACTGCCGGACTTTTCCATCCAGGAATATGACAGTATCGCCAAAGCCATCAATCACATGACCGGCGAGCTGAGTGCAAGCCAGCAAGAAAACCGGGCATTAACCCAGCATACCCTGGAAATACAGGAAGACGAACGGCAACGACTGTCGCAGGAATTGCATGACGAACTGGGCCAATCGCTGACCGCGATTAAAGTGATGGCTGTGACTGCCGGGCGCGCCCAAGCCGGATCTGCCGGCATCAAACAAACCACTGACAGTATTGTCTCTATCTGCGATCATTTAATGACTGTAGTACGCTCCATGATGCATCAACTGCACCCCTTGATCTTGACAGAACTGGGACTGAAAGCCACTATGGAAGACCTGTTAAACCACTGGGCGATTAGAAATCCCGAGTTAAAACTCACTATCGCCTGCCCTGACGAAGTCGATCATCTGGAGCAAAAAATCACCATTCAAATATTCAGGGTCGTGCAGGAATGCTTAACCAACATTGTTCGTCACGCACAAGCCAAGCAGGCCGCCATCAGCCTGAAAATCGATCACCAAGCCAAAACCGGAGCGGAGCTACGGCTACAAGTCATCGACGACGGACATGGCTGTGCAGCCGACACGATAAAAACCGGTTTTGGCTTGTTGGGCATGAAGGAAAGAATCAACAGTTTGGGCGGGGAATTGACCATCCACTCTCAACCGCAATCAGGCACGAGCATCATCGCAACCATCCCGTTATCATGAAAGACAAGATAAAAGTCATCCTGGTCGACGACCATGCCGTAGTCCGCGCCGGTTTTCGGATGCTGTTATCGACAGAGGACGACATTGAAGTCATCGCCGAAGCCGAGCGCGGCGAGGCCGCCTGCCAGCTGTATCTGGAACAACAGCCGGATGTCATGGTGTTGGACTTGTCCATGCCCGGCATCGGCGGACTGGAGAGTATACGCCGTATCTGCAACCGTCACAGTAACGCCAAAATACTGGTGTTTAGCGTTCACGATGAAATGGTTTATGTGGACAGGGCCATGAATGCCGGCGCCAAAGGCTATATCACCAAAAACAGCGCCCCCGGAATACTGGTAGAGGCGATACAGAAAATAGCCGCCGGCGAGATTTATATCGAACAGGGCTTGATGAAAAACGCGCCTCTGCACAATAGCGACGCAGATGATTATCAGACCATTGTCGATAGCCTGTCCGCCAGGGAGTTCGACGTATTCCTGCTGCTGGCGAAAGGCCTGACCGCCCATAAAATCGCCGACGAACTTTGCCTTGGCTATAAAACCGTCGCCAATTACGGTACGCAAATAAGAAGCAAGCTTAACGTATCAACCGCCGCCGAGCTGGCTCATATAGCAATGATTCTGGGAGTCATGAAGAATTGAACCGGGTTAATGCCAGCCGCCGTATTGGGTGGTAGGATCGCCGCGCCAGCCGGTTGTGGTTTTGTTGGCGTCGGGAACATGCGCCGCAGATTCCGCCGCGCGGATCATATTGGCGTGGGTATAACCGCCCATCGTTTTGGCGGCGGCTGCAATCGCAGTCGTTAATGGATTAATCTCATATTTCGTAATCGAGTCATGAACGACTGCGGCGACTAATTTTTCCGCGCCCGACTCGGAAGAAAACGTCAACAGAATCGGCAAAATCGTATTAACCGGAACTTCCACACTGTAATGGCCGTTATCCACAGCCGCATGGGCGATAATACGGCCGTTTTCATCGCTTACCTCCACCGTGCCTGTTTTAACCACGCCCTTGTCATTGCTGACCGTACCTTCCAACAGAGTCGCTTTCGCATATTTTTTGACTACGGACGAACCCGTCTTTTCCGTTTTCCGCCCCTGATCGCAAGCCGAGACCAAACCCGCCAAGACCACCGGCAGTAGTATAAATAAGATCGTGCGCTTCATGATACCTCCCAATAACTCATTCGTGTTGTTCCTGCGAAGTATACTGGATTATGGCGCTCAAGCTAGCCTTGATAAAATAAGCATCCTGGTAAAACGCCCGCATAGCCTTAGTCAAACGCGCAGAATCAGGACCCCGCTTTAATGCGGACGCCTGATTCTTATAGATTTAAACGGCAGCCAAGTCCTTAACTGAAAACCGGCGACCGGGACCGGTGCTTAGGACCCATTGACGCCGGATCTTTGAGTCAACCGGTTGTTGCTGAAAATAGCGACTCGCCGCTATTGGTATCGATAGTTTTCCCCTTGATCGACTGGTAGTAGTTAGACAGCTCCGTATAAAAACAGTCATCCACAGAGTCGACCGAAAATAACGGATAAGTCGCTTCATACCATGCTGCATGCAGCTCTTTTTGGATAAAATTGAGTAGGTTCATTTTTATTCTCCTAGAGAAAGCCATATAGAAAACATATCTTTTCCGTTTAAATGGCGTTGGGTTTTCAAATACAAATTAGAACTTATCGACATAACAAAGGCATGAACGTCTGTTTAAGGTTTCATGACAACATAGGGTTCTTCTGATTCGAGCCGGTTTGCATCCTCAAGCTGCTGGATTTCATAAGGCCGCGATTCAATTTCCAGGAACCTCCGTAGTATTTAAAGCGAATATTGTGCCAAAAGAACCGGCAAGAATAACATTCAAATTTATCTAAAAATTACAATTAGTTATAAACATTACCATGAAATTAAACGTGTGCGATTGCTTACATTTGGCTGACACGTGCAATTCGTTTTTGTGCGCATGTTCGTTAACTTGCACCAACAAGACTCTTTTTACTAATCCCCTCAGCCTTGGAAAAAACACGGCGAAGTTACGTTAATGCGTTTCTTGAATTGTGATACGGCTATTTACGCACAGTGCAAAGGCTCCTGAATCGTATCGCTTACCTCGGAGCAAAGTTTAAACAGGGCTCAACATTCAATAAAACGATAATATTAGATAAAAATATCTAATATAAAGATGCTACATACCCTTATCGTTCTTGCTTCTTTGAAGCAGGCCGGCTGATGACCGATATTCCCAGGTCTAATCCTGTTTGCAGCAATTTGCAGTCTTTCCTTAAAATTCTTCCCAGACATCGGCATCCGTGGTTAACAGCGGCGTTTTACGGCTTGTCGCGACGGGAGCCGGATGAGCGATAAGCCGGTAAGAACTGCTGAAGCTATGATCCACTTTAAAGCTGCTCACTGTTTCCACCAGGTTTTGCGCCTGCTCATCCAGCGATTCCGCTGCCGCCGCGGCTTGTTCCACCAAGGCGGCGTTTTGCTGGGTTACGTCGTCCATTTGGGCGATAGCCTGATTGACCTGTTCGATGCCGGAACCTTGTTCCGCGGAGGCTGCGGTAATTTCGGCCATCATGTCTGTAACGCCGCTGATAGATGCAACGATTTCTTTCATGGTTGTTCCCGCCTGGGTAACCAGCTTGCTGCCGTCTGAAACCTTGTCTACCGAATCGTGAATCAAGTCTTTAATTTCTCCGGCGGCGGTCGCGGCGCGTTGCGCAAGATTGCGCACCTCCACCGCCACAACGGCAAAGCCCCTGCCCTGTTCGCCGGCACGAGCCGCTTCTACCGCGGCATTGAGGGCGAGTATATTGGTCTGGAACGCAATGTCGTCGATGACCGAAATAATATCCCCGATTTTGTGCGACGATTCATTGATGTCATTCATCGTCACAACGACTCGATCAACCACTTCAACGCCTTTTCCCGCGATATCGGATGCATCGACGGCAAGCCGGTTGGCATGCTGGGCGTTTTGCGCATTATGTCGAACGGCGGAAGTCAATTCTTCCATGCTGGCGGCGGTTTGCTCCAGACTGGCGGCTTGCTGTTCGGTGCGGTGCGACAAATCGTTATTGCCTGAAGCGATTTCTTTGGCCCCGGTGTTAATGCCGTCAGCCGCGTCCTTGATTTGGCTGATAATGTCTTTGAGTTTTTCTACTGTGGTGTTGGCGTCATCCTTAAGTTGCCCGAAAGTCCCCGAATAATCGCTGGTGATAGTTTCAGTCAAGTCGCCGCGGGACAGCGCCCCCAATACTCGCGCGATTTCGTTGAGTCCGGCTTCGCTGGTCTGCATCAGACGGTTAATATCTTCGCCCAAATGGAGGAAAAAGCCTTCCTTGCCTTCCAGATCGAAGCGCTGACTGAAGTCACCGCTCGCTGCGGCTCCGACAATCGCGGCGACGTCATTTTCCGCCATGATCTCGTCGGTGCGGTCATGCCATTCAGCCACCGTACCCAGCCTCTGGCCTTGCTCATTGATGACCGGGTTGGCTATCACGACCATTGAACGGCCGCCCATCATTATTTCGGCCTCATAGGTTCCGGCTAAGGAACCGAGCATTTTTGCCTGACTGGACGGATCGTTATGGAAATCATCGATATTGGCGCCGACCAGCTTATCGATAGAAAATTTTGAAGCCTGCCGGTCAGTTCCCGTTTCGGATTTATCGAGAATTTCGATTACCGACTTATTGACATAAATGATGTTGCGGTCATTATCGGCAATCATGACCCCGGTGCTGACGCTGTCCAACGCAATCTTGACCCGCAGGGTTTCGTCGGCCGCTTTACGCTCCGCCGTAATGCGGTCCAACAATTGCTGCTGCATGTGCTTCATTGCATATAACAAACTGCTGCTGTCTTTCTGATTAAGCTGAATATCCCGAGTTAAGTTACCTTCGGCGATTTCCAAAGCAATTCCTTTGGCAAAATAAGGATCTATGCCCAGCCGCTTGTCCAGATAATGCGTTAGGTAGAAAGCAATGCCCAACCCCAGGCCGATACCGGCCAAAGATATGACCAGCATGATCGTGGACGCATGCCGGGTTGATTCGGTGATCGCATGGGCGTTGTTTTTTGCGTCGTTTACACCCTGGTTTTTAATTCTGTTCAGCTGCGTTCGTAAGTTTTTCGCCAATTTATTGAAATCTTTCATGACCAAATTGCCGGCATCGGTTCCCTCGGTAGCGTAAACCGTACTCATACGCTTGCCTTCACTGTAATACCAGTCGAAGGCGGCCTCAAGAGCCGCCAATTCTTTCATTTTTGCTTCGATTGAGGCGACGTTATTCAGAGTTGTAGCCTGGACGCTTACATCAGCCGCCGGTTTCGCTGTTTTTGCCGGGTTTTCTCCGGCCAGACGCTCACGGAACTGGGCGATACCCTGCTTAAAGTCTTCGGCCGCCCTCTCCGCATCCCGGTATCCATCGGGATCCTGGTTAATTGAAATCTGCGTGAACAGTTGTTGTACCTGTACGGTATAAATCGCCATTCGTTCAGCCAGCAACGCATTGGGCAGAAAAACCTCATCGACTCTCGCCACGTCGCGCTGAGTCTGCGAGAAATTAAACAAACCTACCGCAACAATGATGGCCATCAAACCGATGATGGCAAGAAAACCGAATAAGATGCGAACTTTAAAACTGATATGACCAGACATTTTAAGATCCTTTTTTAAATATTATTACCTGCTCCCACACCTTGATGCGGGACTTAAGCGTTTTCAGGGTTAACCGACAACATGTAGTTTTACGACGGGGTTATGCGCAAAGGATTCAGGGTTTTCCGGCGTTTTTGGCGCTATGCGATGATTGATAAAGTAACTGTTGCCATCAATTTTTTTGGCCTGTTTTTTCGCTTCGGACGCCAGATCGGCTATATCGACATGGGATTGGCACTGAGCGGTTGACATAGAGTCGACTAAGCCGACTGAGAGGCTTATCAACGGGAAAAAACAGCTTTCTCCGGCCCTGTTTTCAGCGTGAATTCCGCCCGCTCTGACATCGGCATCGGTATAGTAAGCAGGAACCGTGTTTTCAAATGACTCCAGAATATTTTCACAACGCGTTAACCAGTCATGCCCCATGAAAATGACAATAAAATCATCTCCGCCGATGTGTCCGACCATACCGCTCTCTGCGGGTATGTATCGAGTCAGCGTGTCGGCAACCGCCTTAATGATGTTATCGCCTGCGCTGTAGCCGTAAACGTCGTTAAACGGCTTGAAGTGATCAAGATCGAAATAGCCGAAACTGAACGGAATGTTGGCGGCCAGTAATTGGTCGATCTGCTCATTGATCGGTACGCTGCCCGGCAACAGGGTCAGCGGATTAGCGTGTCTGGCATTGCGGATCTGCTGACGGGTAATTTCTTCAAGCAGTTTCAGTATCGTTCCTACGCCAATGTATTTCCCGTCACTGCTGATAATAAAAGCCTGATCGTTGCGCATTGAGTCGGTCAGTTGTTTACTGACCGACTCAATCGGCGTGTTTTGGTCGAAACTTAACGGCGTTTTTTCTATGAATGTTTTTATCGGTTTTTTGCCGTACAACTCTATGCCATAGCGGCTGGAAAACAATTTGAATAGAAAGTGGTCGCGAAAAATAATGCCGGCCGCCACATTGTCATCAACCAAGGGTAAGATCGTTAAGTCGCTCTCGTTATGAAACAAACTCATCACTTCGCTGATGGCCGTTTCCGCTGAAACCGGCCTTATGTATTGGGCGATATGAGAGGCTTTAGTCGCGTTAAGCTGACTGGGTTGGGTGCTGACAACAAATAACGATTCATCGACTTTTTCCAATGGAATCGCCGTGGGTCTGGCAAAATAATAGCCTTGGGCATGTGTAATGCCGAGTTGTTCCACCGCTTTAAATTCCTCTTCCGTTTCGATGCCTTCGGCTATCACATTGCAATTCAAAGAACTGGCGATGTTTTGAATAGATCGAACAAAATTAAGCTTGACCGGGTCGTTATTGATACCTTGAATAAAATGCATATCTATCTTTACATATTCAGGTTGTAACTCCGACCAGAGCCTTAATCCCGAGTAGCCGGCGCCCAGATCGTCAATGGCTATTTCAAAACCCATTTTCCTGTAATGGGTGACCGCTTCGCGCATTAATTGAAAATCATCAGTCGGCTGATGCTCTGTCAACTCAATAACCACAAAGCGGGGATCGACGCCGAATTGATCCAGAAACTTAAGTGTTTCTCCTTTTTTGAAATCCGGTTGCAGCAGAACGGAAGGACTTACATTAATAAACAGCTTCTCTTTAATATTTAAAGCGGCGTAGCGCTTTATAGTCAGCTCGCGGCAGATGTATTCGAGTTTTATGCTGCAATCAAAACGTTCAGCCGTATCAAACAAATTAAACGGACTGTGCAGCGGGCTATCGGAGGGGCCGCGAATCAACGCTTCGTAACCCATTATTTTCTTTTGGGATAAAGAAACAATAGGCTGGAAATGGGGGGTTAATTGCTTACCGTCGAGAATTTTGGTGAGTTCGTTATGCAATATTGACATGTGCTATTCTGACTGTTCGGATAGGTATTGCTCCAGAATATGACATATTCATTACAGGAATATGACGGCCCGCAAAATGCCAATCTTGACTTAAATAACTGCCTGACGCCGTATACACTCCGGCTCTGCGCCTGAATCGGAACATGATGCGATGCGCCGGCGGACTGACGAAAAGCGCCCTGCTTAAAACTTTTCTTTGTTTTCAGAGAAAGGAATCGATTGCCTGTAACCCCGGATTTTGGCAAGTTCATTCGCAGGATTGCAATGAGTTTTTTTTAAGTTATGCTTAGCGGCCGAATCACAGAACGCTGCTTGGGGAAGCGCTTTCTTATAGAACTTAACACGCAACTAATAAAGGATAAAAATGAGTTTTAAAGCCGGTTTAATAAAAATAGCCATAAAATGGACACCCAATATGATGATCATATGGGTAGCCAATATCATTCTTAAGGGCATTGCAGAATTAAAGGATTTTAATTTCGACCTCGACGCGCGAACAGCTTATGTTCAAATCCTGCTTCTCGGCGAAGCGGAAGCGATTGAAGTCTGGCTGGAAGATTTTGCCATTGTCAGCGACGACGAGGCATCCCGCAAACTGATCATTCAACAAGCGAGATCGAACCGGCTCTGGTTGAATAACTTGCTATCCCGCATTTCAGGGAAAGCCTGGAAAATTCCCGCACTGCCTCAATTCGCGGCTGAAATTGAGCTGATCTCCGAACTGTTCAAAGCCGAAAACGCGGAAGCCGAGAGCTTGGCACAGGAAGATAGAGATAGAGGAACCGATTAGGTCATTGCCGCGAAACCCTGCATTTTACAAACCCGATCTGGCTATTTTTGCTAATTGCGCTCAGCCAAGCTCAAAAGTGGTCACGCCGAACAACCGATTTATCGGCAAATCTGGGCTTTGCCCTGTATACATGCGCGCCGTCTCGAACGAGACAATCATCTGATGCCGCTTCACCAAATCGACTGCCGCCGCATTGATTGCCGGTATGTCCAGAAAAACCTGAGCGTTTTCCGGGGCATGTGATTTTAAAGCCAGGAACAGCTGTTCAGCATACTCGGGGCTGTCTGCAAACAGCGGCCCCACCTTGTATCCTGAACGGCAGCTACGCAAAACCCCGTAACCGGCCAGCTTGTTGTCGCGCAGAATGCCTAACGCCGTACTTTGCGGCTGAGCTATCCAGCACTTCAGGAATTCCCTGCGGTTGCCCGGAAAAAAAGCCTGGTCGTATGCGCAAATATCATCAAAAGCCAGCGCGGACAACGGCGCAATACCGGAAGCAGCCGGATAATGGCCGCCGCCGGCTCCCTGATAGCGAACGTTGCTATAGGCCAATGTAAATCCCGACTTTTTGTAATTGTCCTGCTGGGCGAGCACGCCATCAAGGCCGATAGTGCGGCCGCTAAGCAACGCCAGCCCGGCATCCCATATCTGCATGCCGTAGCCGTTGCCGCGATACTCCGGCTTGACTATATATAACCCGAGAAAGCCGAACGAACTGCCGTATTTCACGACTGAAATCGTTGCAATCGGTTCATCGTCGAGCAATCCAACCAGGAAACCGTCTGGATCGGCGGCATAGAAGCAATCGGCATCGTACAACCCCGGATTCCATCCTTCCTCGGCAGCCCAGTCGAGCGCGATGTCGAGTTCTTGCCGGGCCATTGTTCTTATTGTGTAGCTGTTTTTTTGCATAATTTCCTGCCTTCCCTATCCGGCTTGTTGTTCGGCTATAGAGGCGTTTTTCTTGTTCCCTCGCGCCGGGCAGGAACAAGCTATATTGATCTTAGTGAATATGCACCTCACGTGACTTCACCGTATCGCTTCTGCGTAAAGTGTAGCGATCCGTCTCTCCTGCCACCTTCGTTCCATCGCTGTTAAGCTGAACCAGCGTTCCTTCGTTCTCAATACGATATTGCCGTATGGTTGACTCTGTGCGCGGCGTTAAAACAACGGTATGGGTTTCCTCATCCCAAGTATATTTTCCTTTCTCATAAAATTCCCTTGAGGATTCTTTTGCCGGCTGAGTCACCAACAGATAATTGTTATTTTGTTTTAACGACAGTGTCGCTTTAATGCCGTCGCAGTCTTTGCAAGGAAGATAACCGTAAAAAACGCCATGAAACTCCAGCTTCTTATCGATAGGCATTACATGAGCTGAGTGATCGGTATCTTGCTCAAGGTTCTTTACGCGCGCCCTAAGCAGTTTTTCTTGGTCTGCTTGGTCTGTCGCCGCCATTGCAATATTAGCAGGAAGCAGAATACTGATAAAAATCAACGCCATATTTTGTTTTAATTGTTTTTTTAATGTTTGCATATAAGTACCTAATTTAATGTGTAATTCACGTTCAATGCTTACCGAACAGCCTGAACGGTCACGAAAATGCGCAAGACCCTTTTTGCAGCTTCATTTACAAATACCAGAATCAACAGGTTATTTTAAAATATTCCAACGAACAATCCATGTCGGGGATCAACATCCCCAGTACGGTTAAGCTTCGAAATGGGGCTCGATGCGCCCTACCCGGTAATCCATATTAACTCTTTTTTTCCGCCGGTTTACCGAATAATTTATTCCATAATGATTCCCCGCTATCTATTGATTTGTACCATAACGAACTACGTTTTTTCAGTGCCATTTGATCCTGCTGATTCGGTTTCCCGGAAGGCAACGAAATGATATGTTTTGGCGAAGATTTGGATATTCTTACGATAACATCCAGCTTTACAGGTTGCTTTACATCACGCGTATCGTTATTAGTTTCATCACAGATAACTGTAAACGAATCTATTAATTTGCCGTCTAAGTAAGGTTCGAGCTTTGCTTGGAGTGTCCTGCGAAGTTTAGTTCGAAATGCAAGATCATTATTTGGACGATACTGAGTAACGGCGGCGTAATAAGAGGAAACTTCAGATGTTATTTTTTCTATAAGGGTTTCAGACATAGTATAAATCTCTATTTTAGCTTCGGCATCGATCAAAACATTTGCATGAAATTTGTTACTTAAAACCGCTATTCGATCCTGAAGCCGAACGTAAAATGCATAACGTTGAGATGGCTTCCGTTTAACAGCTTGTTACCGACTGAGATCGGAGTCTCGGTGTCTGTAAGCATGGTTGGGGCGCTTTTTTCAGAGTTGACTATGTATCTTCCCAACCAAAACCTCCATTTCTTCCGGCACTTCCGCCTCAGCCATTAAAACTGCGGACAGTTCATCATCTTCAAATCCCAACAACTCAACAAACAAAGCCTTCTCCGCCTGATCCGCAACCAAATACCCCGTTTCCAAATACCGGTTCAACAAAAAATCCAGCTCCTTAGTCCCCCGTCGGCATTGCCACTTTAATCGAGCCAGCTCGTCCATCAGCCCAATTTTCTCTGCACCAACAGCTTCTTGGTTTCGGCAATCGCCTTAGCCGGATTCAAGCCCTTAGGACAGGTATCGGTGCAATTCATAATCGTATGGCATCGGTACAATTTAAACGGGTCTTCCAGTTCGTCCAGCCGTTCGCCGGTGCTTTCGTCGCGGCTGTCGACCAGCCAGCGGTAGGCTTGCAGCAAAATAGCAGGGCCCAGGTAACGCTCGCTGTTCCACCAATAACTGGGGCAGCTGGTCGAGCAACAGGCGCACAGCACGCAGTCGTATAAACCATCGAGTTTTTCCCGGTCTTCCTTGCTTTGCAGACGCTCGGAATCGGCAGGCGCTGGGGTTTGGGTTTCTATCCACGGTTTGATCGAGGCGTATTGCGCATAAAAATGGTTCAGATCCGGCACCAGGTCTTTAACGACTTGCAAATGCGGCAGCGGGTAAATTTTGATCGTGCCGGAATAGGAGTCGATGGCTTTGGTGCAGGCCAGCGAGTTTTTACCGTTGATGGTCATCGCGCAGGAGCCGCACACGCCTTCGCGGCAGGAGCGCCGGAAGGTTAAGGTGCTGTCGACTTCATTCTTGATTTTCAGGATCGCGTCCAGCACCATCGGGCCGCAGCTGTCCATGTCCAGTTCGAACGCATCGATGCGCGGGTTTTCGCCCGATTCGGGGTCCCAACGGTACACTTCAAACCGGCGGATGTTGGTTGCGCCTTCCGGCGCTTTAAAGGTTTTGCCTTTGATTAACACCGAGTTTTTGGGCAGGGTAAATTCAGCCATTAGTACACCCTCTCTTTTGGTGGAATTACGTCGATTTCGTCGGTCAAGGTGTACATATGCACCGGCCTGTAATCGATTTTGACCTGATCGCCGTCCAGCCAGGTCAAGGTATGCTTCAGCCAGTTTTCGTCGTCGCGTTTCGGGTAATCTTCCCGTGCATGGCCGCCCCGGCTTTCGGTGCGGTTGCCTGCGGCGTTGATTGCCACGGTGGCTTGGCTCAGCAGGTTATCCAACTCCAGCGTTTCGACCAAATCGGTATTCCAGATCAACGATTTATCGGTTATTTTGACATCGGCAAAGGTTTTTCTGACTTCCGCCATCGCGTTGATGCCTTCGGTCAGCGTGGAACCGGTCCTGAACACCGCCGCCTTGGCTTGCATGACTTTTTGCATGTCCAGGCGAATGTCGGAGGTCGAGCGGCTGCCGTTCGCATTGCGGATTTTATCGAAACGGGCGATGGCTTTGTCGCAGGCATTGCTCGCCAACGGTTTCTGCCTTGAGCCCGGTTTGATCAATTCCGCACAGCGTATCGCGGCGGAGCGGCCGAACACCACCAGATCGAGCAGCGAGTTCGAACCCAAGCGGTTCGCGCCATGCACGGAAACGCAAGCCGCCTCGCCGATCGCCATCAGGCCCGGCACCACCGCATCGGGATCGCCGTCTTTCAGGGTTACGACTTCGGCTTTGTAATTGGTCGGAATGCCGCCCATGTTGTAATGTACGGTCGGCAACACCGGAATCGGCTGTTTGGTCACATCGACATTGGCGAAAATCTTCGAAGTTTCCGATATGCCCGGCAAGCGTTCGTGAATAATAGCCGGATCAAGATGCTCGATATGTAAATAAATGTGATCTTTCAGCGGCCCTACGCCCCGGCCTTCTGCAATTTCAATAGTCATCGCGCGGCTGACCACATCGCGCGAAGCCAAGTCTTTGGCGGACGGCGCATAGCGTTCCATGAAGCGCTCGCCTTCCGAATTGGTCAGGTAACCGCCCTCGCCTCTTACGCCTTCGGTAATCAAACAGCCTGCGCCGTAAATGCCGGTCGGGTGAAACTGAATGAACTCCATATCCTGCAACGGCAAACCCGCGCGCAAGGCCATCGCGTTGCCGTCGCCGGTCACGGTATGCGCCGAGGTGCAGGAAAAAAACGTGCGCCCGTAACCGCCGGTCGCCAGCACGGTCATCTGCGATTTGAACAAATGCAGAGAGCCGTCGTCCAGACACCAAGCCAGGATGCCTCGGCATTCGCCGTCTTCCATGATCAAATCCAACGCGATATATTCGACGAAGAATTCGGCCTTATGTTTTAGGGACTGTTGGTACAAGGTATGCAGGATAGCATGGCCGGTTTTATCGGCCGCAGCGCAAGTGCGTTGCGCCCGTCCTTTGCCGTAATGCGTGGTCATGCCGCCGAACGCGCGCTGATAGATTTTACCGTCGGCGGTGCGCGAAAACGGTACGCCGTAATGCTCCAGCTCGATCACGGCGGGAATGGCTTCGCGGCACATATACTCGATAGCATCCTGATCGCCCAGCCAATCGGAGCCTTTGACGGTGTCGTACATGTGAAAGCGCCAGTCGTCTTCGCCCATATTTCCCAGTGCGGCGCTGATGCCGCCTTGCGCGGCGACGGTATGACTGCGGGTGGGAAATACTTTGGTGATGCAGGCGGTTTTAAGGCCTCTTTCCGCCATGCCTAAGGTAGCCCGAAGTCCCGCGCCGCCTGCACCGACCACGACGACATCGTAAGCATGTTCAATAATTTTATAATCTGCGGCCATGAATCACCCTACCGATACGATGCGAAACACGGCCAGCAAGGCCGCAATCGCCAAAAACAAGAAAGCCAGATTGGCGGCCCAGATCGAGATAATCTTGGGGCCTTCGGCGGCGACATAATCTTCGATAACGACCTGTAAGCCCAACGCGGCGTGGTAAAAAGCGGCGATAATCCACGCCACGATACAGACGCTGTTAACGGGCGACGCCAGCCAGTCTACGGTTTGTTGATAAGGAGCGGTCAAACTCAAACCCAGAAACGTGATCAGCCAAAAAGACAGCGGAATCAACGCCACGGCGGTGACGCGCTGCATCCACCAATGAGCGGTTCCGCTTTTTGCAGAACCCAAGCCCCGAACCCTGGATAAAGGCGTTCTAGTGTCCATAAGCCCCCCACGCCAAAGTTATCGAAGTCAGTACCAGCGAAGCGACCAGTTCAATCACGGCATAGCGGTTTAGCGTATCCAGGTCAAAGCTACTACCGGCATCCCAAATCAAATGGCGGACGCCGTGACACAAGTGGAAAAACAGCGCGTAAACAAATCCCCAACATACCAGTTTAAGCAACCACAGATTCATTACAGTTTGCATTGCGGCGTATGAATCCGCGCCGCCCGCCAGCGCCGAAATAACATAAACGAACAAAATTAAACCGGCTGAGAGCATGACCCCGGTCATGCGGTGAGTGATGGAAATAATGCCGGTTAACGGCAGTCGGTAGACTTGCAAATGCGGGGATGTGGGTCTGTTGGTATTTATCGCCATAGTGTTATCCGGTGGTTGTGTTTACCCAATGATCTTCCAAATCAAAATTCGATGCAATAGACGCTCTGTTTCCAACCGCCATAGCAGGTAGAATCAGTCGAATTATGTTGTACCACATATTGCCGATGCCCGCTGAGGTAAAAAGCCGGAAGAATATTTCAACATGAAAGACAAACAGCACGGGCAAAACACACCAATGCTTATATCAGAGTCAAGATCGAATTTTGATGACAGTCAAAATAAATGCTATATTTGCAACTAAAATTTAGTTGCGAACTCAAAACATGAGCCAATTAGAAAAACTATTAGAACAATTCATCAATACTCCATTTCCAAAATGGAGCGAGGTTTTAACCCTATTGAAGAGACTGGGTTACAAAAAACTTGAAGGCGATGGCTCCAGAATAAAATTCGTAAATCTTGAAAAGAAAATAATCATCGAATTACACCGTCCGCACCCACAGAACACCATAAAAACATATATCAAGAAAGACATCATCAAAAAGTTAAAAGAGCAAGGGGTTATCAAATGAAATACTTTAAGTACAAAGGCTATCAAGGCAGCGTCAAAGTAAGCGTAGAAGACAGTTGTTTACATGGCAAAATTGAATTCATAAGCGACTTGGTGAATTACGAAGCCGAAACAGTTGATCAATTGGAAAAAGAATTCAGGCTTGCCGTGGACAGCTATCTGGAAACCTGCAAAGAAACCGGCATGGAACCCAAAAAAACCTTTAAAGGTTCTTTCAACGTGCGGATAGGCGAAGAGCTACACGAAAAAGCGGTAAAACGAGCCGGTGAAATAGGAAAATCCCTGAACGATTACATCAAAGACATCGTCAAGAAAGATACCGAATCGCACGCTTAAAGGGCAAAAAATGATCAGTTACGAATACGAAAAAGACTCTTTCATCTGGACACATGGAATCAAATCATGACTTTAAAAAAACTTTTCCCTGGCTTGACGTTTATTTTATTAACCGTTTTTAATATTCAGGCGCAAGCCGCTCCGGCTGCATTTACCTCGGGAAGTTATCAGCAAATATTGGCCAGCAACGCCAACCAGCCGTTCATGCTGGTGGTCTGGTCCATCAACTGCCCTTCCTGCCTGAAAGACATGGAGCTGTTAAGCAGCATCCATAAAAGCAGGCCCGAACTTAAAATGATCATGCTGGCGGCGGATGAATTATCAGCAAGCGAGCAGATTCAGCAAATCCTGGAAAAAAACCAATTATCCGAGATTGAAAACTGGGTCTATGCCGAGGAAAACAGCCAAAAACTGCAATTTGAAATCGATCCTAAATGGTATGGCGAACTGCCCAGAACCTATTTCTTCGACAAGGCCCATCAACGCACAGGCGTCAGCGGTGTGTTGTCGAAAGAAGATTATGATGCGATGTTCGCCAAAATTCTGGAATAAGTCTTTAACCAACCGGATTTTTATCATTCACCACGAAGACACGAAGGACACGAAGTTTTATTTCTTCGTGTCCTTCGTGTCCTGTATCGCCTAAAGCGCCTACTGTTGGTGCTCTACCTCCTGCATAACCCAGAGGGATGTGGGGAATGCAGATTTTGCATGGAGCAAAATATCTGCCCATGTAGTCGTTCGTGGTGATAAGCTTTTCTTAACGGGAAGTTACATTTTTAAACCCCGGATAAAAACTTACGTTAAAATGGCCGCTATATCAGAAACTACCGGTCATTTTTTATGTTCAAAAAAATACTCCACGTTCTGGCTACCTGTTTACTAAGCGCCTGTGTCACCAGCCCTACAGGCAGAAGCCAACTTGTTTTCATGCCTGATGCGCAAATCAATCAAATGGGCTTGCAGGCTTTCGATAACCTGAAGAAACAAAAACCTATCAGCACCAGCAGTAAATACAATCAACTGGCGAACTGCATTGCCGGGGCAATTACCCAGGAAACCGGCGGCAACTGGGAAATCGTGGTGTTTGAAGACGCCTCGCCTAACGCTTTCGCCCTGCCCGGCAACAAAATCGGCGTTCATACCGGAATGCTCACGCTGGTCGACAATCAGGACCAATTGGCGGCGGTCATCGGCCATGAAATCGGCCATGTGCTCGCCCGGCACAGTAATGAACGCGCCTCGCAGGAATTCGCGGTTAGCCAAGGCATGGGCATCATCCAGGCAGTTAGCGCACCGCAAACCGCCTTAGGCCAAACGGCGCTCGGTATGCTGGGCCTCGGCGCGCAATACGGCATACTGATGCCTTACAGCCGCACCCATGAAAGCGAAGCCGATATGATCGGCGTCGATTTAATGGCCAAAGCGGGTTTTGATCCAAGGCAAAGCATCAACTTGTGGCAAAAAATGGAACAGGCATCGCAAGGCCGGCAACCCCTAGAATTCATGTCCACTCACCCTTCGCATGCCACTCGCATTCAAGAC
Organism: Methylobacter sp. Wu8; assembly: GCF_036440755.1. NCBI lineage: Bacteria > Pseudomonadati > Pseudomonadota > Gammaproteobacteria > Methylococcales > Methylococcaceae > Methylobacter > Methylobacter sp. Wu8. Next base: position 178,650 of record NZ_JAZGVT010000075.1, read on the forward strand.
CTGGAAAGACACATGCCGCAAGCCATGGGACTGTTCCAGCAAGCCCAATCACAAGGCAAACAACCGCATTGCAACTAAGTTGATGACTCCGAACTTAAAACATTTACATCCCTATCCGTTCGAGAAACTGGCGCAACTTAAACAAGGCGTCGTTCCGCCTAAAGACAAGTCGCATATCGCCCTGTCTATGGGCGAGCCGACCCATGCCACGCCGCATTTAATCCAGGAAGCGCTGTTAACCCATTTGCACGGTTTGGCTAACTATCCGACCACCAAAGGCATACCGGAACTCCGGCAGGCGATTGCCGGATGGATCAGCCGACGCTTCCAGATCCCGGCCGATGCGGTTAATGCTGAAACTCAGGTTTTGCCGGTCAACGGTACGCGTGAAGCGTTGTTTTCCTTTGCCCAGTGCCTGATCGATTCGACTAAGGTTGCGCCCGTGGTCGTTATGCCGAACCCTTTTTACCAGATTTATGAAGGCGCGGCCTTGCTGGCAGGGGCTAAACCCTATTATCTGAACACGTTGGAAGACTCCGGTTATTTGCCGGATTTTGACGCGGTGCCGGATGAGATATGGCAACGCTGCCAGCTGATTTACATTTGCTCGCCCGGCAACCCGACCGGCTCGGTGATCGACCAGTCCAGCCACGAGAAGCTGCTGAAATTGGCCGAAAAGCATGACTTCGTGATTGCCTCCGACGAGTGCTACACCGAAATCTACGACGACGAAAGCAACCCGCCGCCGGGCTTGCTGCAAACGGCCTACAACATGGGCAATACGGCATTTAAGCGCTGCGTCATTTTCCACAGCTTGTCCAAGCGCTCCAACGCGCCGGGTTTGCGCTCGGGTTTTGTCGCAGGCGACGCCGAGCTATTGAAACACTATTTCCAATACCGGACTTATCACGGCTGCGCGATGCCTTTGCCTACCCAGCACGCCAGCATCCAAGCCTGGCAGGATGAGCGGCACGTCGTCGAAAACCGTCGCTTGTACCGCGAAAAATTCGCGGCTTTCATCGATATTCTCGGCGATGTTTGCACCGTCACCCAGCCGCCGGCCAGTTTCTATGTCTGGTTGAAAACACCGATTTCCGATACCGAATTCGCCAAACAGCTGTTTGCTAGGCAAAACATCACCGTACTGCCCGGCAGTTACTTATCCCGCGACTGCGATGGCGTTAATCCCGGCCTTAACCATGTCAGGATTGCACTGGTTGCGCCTCTGGATGAATGCATAGAAGCCGCGCAGCGCATCAAAAATTTCCTTAACTCTTTATAAGAAGAACCATGTCACAACTAGAACAAATCATTAACGACGCCTTTGAAAACCGTGCCGACATTACGCCAGCGACTGTTTCCAGTGAAGTGCGCTCTGCCGTTGAAGAAGCAATCAACTTATTGGACAGCGGCAAGGCCCGCGTCGCCGAAAAAACCAGCGGCGATTGGGTCACCAACCAATGGCTGAAAAAAGCCGTGTTGTTGTCGTTCAGGATCAACGAAAACAGGCTGATGGACGGCGGCAACACGCGCTATTACGACAAGGTCGACAGCAAATTCGCCAACTACAGCGAGGACGATTTCGCCAAGGCCGGCGTGCGCGTGGTACCGAACGCGGTTGCCCGGCGCGGTTCCTACATCGCACCCGGCGCTATCTTGATGCCGTCCTACGTGAACATCGGCGGCTATGTCGATAGCGGCACGATGGTCGATACCTGGGTCACAGTCGGCTCTTGCGCGCAAATCGGCAAGAACGTTCACCTGTCCGGCGGCGTCGGTATCGGCGGCGTATTGGAACCCTTGCAAGCCGGCCCGACCATCATCGAAGACAACTGCTTTATCGGCGCGCGTTCCGAGATCGTCGAAGGCGTGGTCGTCGAAGAAGGCTCGGTCATTTCGATGGGCGTTTACATCGGCCAAAGCACCAAAATCTACAACCGCATGACCGGCGAAATCAGCTACGGCCGCATTCCGGCCGGCTCGGTCGTCGTCTCGGGCAACCTGCCTTCTGCGGACGGCAAATACAGCCTGTACTGCGCGGTTATCATCAAACAGGTTGATGAAAAAACCCGCGGTAAAACAGGCATCAATGAGTTGTTGAGGGATTAATTGTGTCGGGTGCATAAGCGTTTGCGTCATGCACCCTTCCCTGTTCATCTCGCGGATGGCTCAAATATCCTTTCCGCCGTCCCAACCGACACAACCCACCGATACCAAACCATGATTAACAACGATGTATTACGCCGGGTACGCTACGCTTTAGAGCTTAAAGACCAGACCATGATCGAAATCTTCGCCTTAAGCGGCGCTGAGATAAGCCGGGACGAGTTGCTCAAGCTGCTCAAAAAAGATAATGAAGCCGATTACGTTCCGCTTAACAATAAGCTGATGGAGCAATTTTTAGACGGCCTGATTATCTATCGAAGAGGCAAGCAGGAGAATCCGCCTGCACAAGTGAAAAAACCGGAGCCGTTAACCAATAACGCGATACTCAAAAAACTGCGTATCGCGCTGGAATTTAAAGAAGAGGACATGCTCAGCACATTGAAGTTGGCCGATTTTGAATTGTCCAAAGGCGAGCTCAGCTCTTTTTTCCGGCAAAAAGGCCATAAACACCACCGGGAATGCGGCGACCAGATTTTAAGAAACTTTTTACAAGGCCTTACCATTCGTTTTAGAGATCCTAACGCGTCAGATTAAAAGTGCATCACTTAACAAAATGTTGGGTTACGCTACGCTAACCTGCACACTTCCACCCATAACTTAACTAGGCCCCATACTATGAGCGAACAAATATCAAACAATGCCGTCATTTACGCCTTGCTGTCTTTAAACAGCGAAGTCGCCCTGCAACACGAGTACCTGGATTCGCCCGATGTTCCCGAAGATGAGCGTGAAAACGAAGAGGAAATCCTGGCCGATCTGGAACAAGCCTTTATGGAATTTGTCGATCTTTATAAAAACCGCTGCAAGTCCGACAAACAGTTGCCCAGCATTGACGAATTACTGAACAGCCAATTGTAAAATCTCTATGGAGTCAGCGATGCCGATTGTCAGAGTCTTGGCTATTTCAGGTAGCTTACGCGCCGCATCGTTGAACTCCGCACTGCTGAGAGCCGTTGTTTGCCTGGCGCCTGCCGATATTCGCGTCGAACTCTATACCGGACTGAACAATCTGCCGCTATTCAACCCCGATATTGAAATAACCGATGCGTCCCCGGTTGCGGATTTTCACGCCCGCCTGCTCGAAGCCGACGGCGTTATTATCGCCAGCCCGGAATACGCTCACGGCGTAACGGGAGTCATGAAGAATGCCTTGGACTGGATGGTCGGTAGCGAGGCTTTTGTCGGCAAGCCGGTTGCTTTACTTAATGCGTCTCCGCGAGCAACTATCGCCCAGGCATCGCTAAAGGAAACGCTGACCGTCATGTCGGCTCAGGTCGTTGAAGCCGCCTCGATTACCTTACCCATTATCGGCTCACACCTCGATGAACACGGGATTATTGCCGATCCGTCTATTACAACAGCAATTCGTGAGGCGTTACGCGCCTTCCGCATGGAGATTGTAAATTGCAAAGCCTAAAAAACCACACACTTTACGGTATAAAAAACTGCGACACCGTTAAAAAAGCGCGCACCTGGCTGGATCAAAACGGGATAGCTTACCGGTTCCACGATTTTAGAACCGATGGCTTGACGCCTGAGCTGTTACAGCATTTCGCCGAGCATTTAGACTGGACCAAACTGCTCAACCGCAGCAGCACCAGTTGGCGTCAGCTCAGCGCAGAACAGCAAAGCGACTTGACCCAAGAAAAAGCCATGCAGCTGATGCTGGAAACCCCTACCCTGATTAAACGCCCGATTTTAGACGTCGGCGACAAGCTAATCCTGGGGTTTAGCGCCAAGGATGATGGGTATGCCGCAAGCCTTCCCACGCACAAAAAACCATAGGATATGGCTTACGGCTCAATAACATATAAATTCACCACGAAGACACGAAGAACACGAAGTTTTTAGCTTGCTTTTCTTCGTGTTCTTCGTGTCTTCGTGGTGATATGTTTTAAGTTGTTGATGCTTGCCGAAAACCGATAACTAATAAACCGAATGAATATGAGCGACACACTGGAACTGCTTAAAGACCTTATCAGCCGCGAATCGGTCACACCAAAAGACGCCGGTTGCCAGGACGTGCTGGCGGCGCGTTTAACCAAACTGGGCTTCAATGAAGAAAGACTGGACTTTGAAGACACCCAAAACATCTGGCTTAGACGAGGCGACGCCAAGCCGCTGCTGACCTTCCTCGGCCACACCGATGTGGTGCCTACCGGCCCTGTGGACGCTTGGGTCTCGCCGCCATTTGAGCCGACCATTATCGGAGACAAACTATACGGCCGCGGCGCCGCCGATATGAAAGGCGGCATCGCCTGCTTTATCACCGCCGTCGAGCGCTTTATTGCCAAGCACCCGGATCATCAGGGTTCTATCGCGGTGATGATGACCAGCGACGAAGAAGGCGTCGCCACCAATGGCGTGGTTAAGGTCGTCGAAGTGCTGGAGCGGCGCAACGAGAAAATAGACTGGTGCCTGGTCGGCGAGCCGTCCAGCGATAAAAAAATCGGCGACGTGATCCGCGTCGGCCGGCGCGGCTCTTTATGCGCAAAATTGACCATCGCAGGCATACAAGGCCATGTCGCCTACCCCGAGCTGGCCGACAATCCGATACACAGCTTCGCCCCGGCCCTAAAAGACCTGACCGAAGAAGTCTGGGATCACGGCAACGCGTTTTTCCCGCCGACCAGCTTGCAGGTTTCCAATATTAACGCCGGAACCGGCGCGGAAAACATCATCCCCGGCAGCGTCAACGTACAGTTCAACCTGCGTTTTTGCACCGAACTGGATGAAGACGCCATCAAGCAACGCACCCGCGCGATACTGGACAAATACGATTTTAACTACGAACTGCAATGGCGCTTGTCCGGCAATCCGTTCCTGACTGGGCCCGGTGTATTGATCGATGCGGCCCATGCCGCAATCAAAACCGTGACCGGCTTTGAAACGCTGGACGATACCGGCGGCGGCACCTCTGACGGGCGTTTTGTCGCCCCGACCGGCGCCCAGGTTATCGAACTCGGGCCGCTCAATGAAAGCATCCACAAAATCAATGAACATATCGGCGTAGAGGATTTGGAGATTCTGTCCGATATTTATGAGCAGATATTGGTTAATTTGCTGGTGCAGGCCAAGTATTCATCGCTTTCGCTAGCTCCCAATCTGAAAAGACTGTGAAAACCGCCTTAAGAATCACCCCATTATTTTTAAGCCATTGATTTTAAAATGAGTACTGGAGTAAAAACCTAGGTTTGCACGCCCAATTCTTAATACTTTCACCGTCTCTGAAGATTGGGAAACCGCAAAAACCCTTTGCAGAACTTACCAACAGGAGCAAAACCATGCTTGAACATTTACGCTTATTGAGCCGTTACAACCAATGGATGAACGACAAACTCTACAGCACCGCCGCGCAATTGCCAGCCGACGAGCTGGGCAGGGACCGGGGGGCGTTTTTCGGTTCGCTGCTGGGTACCTTGAACCATATCATGGTGGCGGACATTATCTGGCTGCAACGTTTTTCCGAACATCCAGCGCAACATCCCGCTCTGGATCAGATTCGCGCAATGCCAAAACCGCAAGCCCTGGCGCAAACACTGTTCGACGATTTTACGGCGTTAAGCGCGGAACGCCGGAACTTGGACACCACAATCATAGGCTGGTGCGAACAACTCAACACATCAGACCTGGAATATAAGCTCGCCTATCGCAACATGAAAGGCGAAGCGGCGGTCAAAAACCTGGCCAGCCTGATGCTGCATTTTTTTAACCACCAGACCCATCACAGAGGCCAAGCGACTACCTTGCTGTCGCAACAGGGATTGGACGTGGGCGTCACCGATTTGGTGACGCTAATCGCATCGGAATGACGGGTTATCAAAGGCCGGTATTTTCTTTATCCCCGTATTTGCGAGTTAATACGGTAATACCTATAGCGACCAATATCACTACGGCTACCAGCATATACAAATACCGCTTCCAATGCGTTTTGTCTTCTTCGGCGCCGACCACAAACGGCAAATGCGTATCCAGTTTTTCGCCGTCATGAAGGATAGTCACATGGGCAAGATAATCGCCGGCGCCGTATTTGGAAAAATCAATATCCGCCTTGACCGATCCTGATTTGGTTTTTTGCGGCTCCAGGTAAAAAATGCGCGTGCCTTCGGGCTCTTTAGTCACTTCAAACTCTACGGACACGTCCCTGAGCTTCTTGCCTTCATAATCGAAAATCAGATTAGTCAGACCTACATTGGGAATAAACCGGCAATAACCCTCGCTTTGGGTAAATGTCGGTGTATAAGCGGTAAAGTGGATTTTTTCGGTACCGACCCGGATACGGCAAACATCAACCTCATCAAGCGCGCCTCTGTGGCTGTAGCCGGGCGCAGAAAACGACATGCTTAAAAACAATACTGATAAAACAGTCCAAAACCGGAATATTCGCGTTGCCGAACCTTTGTTGTTTTTGTTTTGAGGGTTATTGGCTAAAGTTGATAGAAACTGTGTTTTCATTTCTAAATCTCTCTGACTTGGCGGGAAAATAGCGTAAAAACGACGCCGTGAATAAAGTCTAATGTAAGCGAAAGGCTACATTAGACGTTATAACGAATATATCGTCAAACCTTAGAGCACAAAGACGGGGAAAAGTATTGATGGCGTCCCCGCTCCACGCACCGCGTGAGAACGGGGCAACTTGCGGTGAGAAATCAGCTGCCGGGCTTGGTAAGTTTGCTGACCCGCCCTTGCTCAACATACAAGGGGTTAATAAATAACAAATAAAACTTGATGAAAATGGTACCCAGCAGCAGCACAGCGGCTTTGACGGCTGATTTGGTTATTTCCGCCCAAGGACGCAAAGTCTCCAGAAAACTAAACGTGCTCGCCAGTTTGGGCGCCAGGTTATTGATTAACCAGACAATAAAAGCACCAACCAGAACATATACCGAAACGGTGCTGAGCAGCAGCTCTTTAAGGTACGGCCAACAGAAATACAACGCGCCGGCGACAAACAGCAACAGCGCAATCCTAAGCCAAACAAAGCACATCAAAGCCTTACCAAAGGTGGACTGGGCAATTTCCAGCTGCCGACAATAATCGGGCGTCGGATTTTTGATCCAAGGATCTATTTCCATGAATTTCCACGGTGTTTCCGGCAGCGTTCTGTTACTGCCGGGGTTTGCGGCGCGCATACAGTGTGCGTTATTTTTAAAATGCTCTAAATCTTCCCGGCTCATGCGATAGCCATCCAACATCAAGGAGTACGCTTCCACCTCGGTAAACGCGTCCAAATCGGTGCGCATTTGCGACAAGCTGTCCTGCACACCGGGATCAACGCCAAAACTCGGAGACGTTGATTCGATCACCGTGTCCGGCGCTTGCTTGCTATCCTGATCGACCCAATGGATCTCCCTAATCTCTACGCCCTTGCGTAAATTCATGAAGGCAACGTTATGCGTACCTCGACTGTCCATCAGGTGTCGCAGGCCTTCGATACGCACACGATCTTGCAGAATACTGGAGACACGCAACAGCACTGAAACAGCGCCGGTATCCGGGTTATTTTTAATACCCATTTGCCCAGAAGCATCACTGATCACAAAGCAGGTGCAACCGTTAGTTATTAAACCGTTTATACCCTGATTGTCGTTTACGCCGCCATCGACCAACTGAGCGCGTATTTCCTGCTTCTCCAGCAAATCATTGTACAGGCCGCTGACGGCCATAGGATCGAATAGTCCGGGTACGCAGGCCGAGGCCGCCACCGCAAGACCTAACGGGAAGTCTTGTTGGTGGGGTACGATGTCGTCATAAGCTTCCGCCTGGAGCAGACGAATGGGTTTTGTATCGATAGGATCATTCGGGGGAATCGGAGGCTTGCCCATCGTCTGGGCGGTAAACTGCCAGTTGCGTCCGGTGTTTAAGGCCGTCGCATTGAGCACCAGGATGGGAACTTTTGCGGATCTGCCTGCATTGTGCTTATTGGGGTGAAAATCCATCCGGCCGCCGGGATGTATTTTCAGGTTTCGCATCTCTACCGGCTTCCCCACATTTTGCAGAACGTTTTGGTACAGCCATTCATTGTACAGCTCGCCGATGCGGTCACTACGCGAATAGTTCAGAAAGCGCATCCTGAAGTTGGCAGCGAAACTGGAAAACGTCGCCATGCGGATATTCTTTTCCGTCGCCGCCAAAAAATCCTTTTCTATGTTGCGAACGATTTCCACATAATCCCGATCGGTAATATCCGCATCCGCTTTACTCTCCAGCAGTTTTTTGAGATGCAGGTAATATAACGCGCCGATAATCGAGCCGCCGGAAACCGTAGAAATAACTTCTACATGGCGCAGCAGATTGAGTTCCGCCATTTGCGCTAAAACGCCGATATGGAAAAACGAGGCGCGAAGACCGCCTCCTGAGAGCCCGAGGCCCAGCCTTTCCTGTGTAGTTTGTTCTGACATGTTATTCCCCTCTGAAAGTTAAATGGAGCCAACATACATCGCTCTGACGGCGACTGGCTAACCTATAACTTGTCTGTTGAGAGTCTGTTTAAAGCGCTTGGCGTTATCCAGGGGGCTAGTTCATATCTAACACAAGTTACCGGTTTTGTATTGAGTGGCGGAATGATTGTGGCAAAAAAAGCGTCCACTGTATGTCAGCCTATGCTTAACTTTCGGTAAGCATAGACTTAACCAGATTTAGCTAAATTCCGAACGGCTCAGCTGTATGGTGATGTAGCTACATTAAACCGGACACAAGACAGGAGAATTACAACGCAATCCGCCGCTGATGGAAGTCCTCAGCCATCGGTTCGTTGGTAATCGTCAATATCGCGGCTTCAGGAAGTCTTTGGGCTATCAAACGCAGCATTTTCATTTCCCATGATGAATCCAGCGAGTCCATTGCCTCTTGCAGCAGAATCCAACTAGGTCGCTGCAACAACAAACGAACCACGCCCAAACGCTGCTGTTGTTCGCGCGAAAGCGCAGCAGCCCAGTTATCCTCGTGATCGAGCTGCTCTTTCAATTCTTCCAGGCCGACCAGTTCAAGCGCTTCTGCAATCGCAGCTTCGGTATATTCTGCATGGGTCGACGGATAACAGATCGCCGCCCGCAAGGTTCCAGTCGGCAAATAAGGCCGCGGCGGCATAAAAAACACCGGCTCGCGCGGCAGCTCGATAGAGCCTTCCCCCCACGGCCAGAGCCCGACTATCGCCTTGAACAATTTGGAACCGGTAAAAGCATTGCCTGTAATCAATACGCGCTCTCCCGGCCTGATTTCGGTATTGATCGACGATACACACACCACGCCGTCGAGCCGGATAATACACAGATCACATAAACGCAAAATATCCTGTTCGGTTTTTTTCAAAATAATGCGATGCGGATCATAGCGGGCGATTTCCTGCTCCAGACGGCTCAACCCATTAACCAACCCCAACACCCGCTCAACCGAAGCCCGCCATTCTGCAACCTTGGCCATATTATCGACCGGCCAGGACATGGCCCCAGCCGCTTGCTGAAATGCCTGGGCCGATTGCATCAAAGCACCGAGCGTGATCCCCCCCAGAATATAGCGCGGCGCAGACACCAGAATCGGGAACGCCATCGACAACACCGAATAACCGGAAGTGAGCATGAACAGGTGCGACCACGCATGGGTTTGCCGCTGCCAAGCGTGAACAATATCCTTAAAAAGCGCGATAAATCTGGTCCTTTCATTGGCTTCACCATGCACCAGCGCAATCGCCAGAGAGTTTTCCCGCGCACTGACCAAACCAAACCTGAAATTGGCTTCTACGGTTTGCCGGGCGTCCGTCGCCAGGGTATAGGGGCGGCCCAGCCACCAACCCAATGAAGAAGCACAAGCCGCATAGAACATAGCCAGCCAGACCAAATGCCCATAAATGGGAATTTCAAAGAACAGCAGATCAAGCGTAACGGTACCGGAAAGCGTCCAAAGAATTTTGGTAAAACTGATAAGGAGTAATACAGAATAGATTAAGGAGTGGCAAAGATCGATAGCGGCTTCGGTCGCAATGCGTATATCTTCGGCAATCCTGCCGTCAGGATTATCGTGCGCCCCCTCCCCCTGAATGTGTGTAACCAAGTAATGACGGCCATCGGTCATCCACTGGCTAATCAAGCGATGTGTTAACCAGCTTCGCCAATCGAGTTGCAAGCGCCGCTTAACTTTAAAGTGCGCGGTGGTAACCGCTATATTGGCTGCAAAAATCAGCACGATAAGAGCGATCTGGGTAAATAACCTGCTCATGGATCGCTGCTCAAGCGCATTGAAAAGATCCGCGCTCCAAATTGTGATAACGACGGCAATGCCGATCTGCATCACGGTGAGCATCAATAAAGCCAGAGCCAGACTGCGAATAGTGGACTTGTTTTCAGAATGCCAAAAAGGCCCGGCTAACCGAATGAATTGAATAAAAAATCCGTTTGAAATTTGCAAAGGAAAATCTCCTTATCTGGGTGAAATAACACATCAGGACGCGGTTTTTTATTATTCTAGTCCGTCCCGTCTTTTACTAGCCGACAATTCTAGTGGAATTTTTCCGGTTTTCACAACTTTGTAATCTAAATTAGTGTAAACGGGCTTTTTACCTTGGTTTTTCCGCGTATCTTTACACTTTAATATAAGGCGACATTTTATGTACCGGAGCCGGCTAATCCGTTTTATCTTACGAGCCAAACCCCGACGCCATCGGCCGGACTGGATTCAATTCATAGCCTTTTGTCGCCCGGCCAATAAACGTAAGCTATCCAGCACCTGCTGCAACACAATAGAGTCGCTATTGCGTGGAAAAACCATATAAGTCGGCAATCTGAATTGCGGACTGTCAGCTACATGAAACAATTTTCCGGCCTGGACTAAAGGCTCGGCCATGCGCGTAGGCAGGAAACATGAACCGCCGTTGCAGAGGATCAACTGCACGCCCAGCCAGCCGATATTAACCGTTTGGGGAGGACTTTCCAGATCGGGATACCTGCTGCTGTGCAGCGCGTAAAACGCCGGTCCCCACTCCACGTAAATGTAATCGTCATTCGGCCAGGGTTTGTCGGGGTCGGTCGTGAACAGCGCCAGCGTTTCATCGAATAAATGCTCAATCTGAAGGCCGGGGCTATGTTGCGGCGTGTACATGATGCCGACATCCATCCTGCCCTCAACCAGTGAGCGCATTAAATCTTCTTCAAAGCCGATTTCGCTGCGAATGGAAATATCCGGCGCCTGCTTGCGCATCTCCCCAACCCATCTGGGCATCAGCTCTTCCCATAAGGCGATCCGTGTCCCCACGGTAATACTGGCGCGAAAACGGCTGGGCAAGCCAATATCATGCCGCGCCTGTTCCAATGTCAACAGCAGGGATTTGGCATGGCGCAAAAAACGATGTCCTGAGAGCGTTAATACCGCGCCGGAGCGATTGCGCACAAACAGGGTAACGCCAAGATAGGCCTCCAATCTCTGTATTCGGGTGCTCACGGTCGATTGGGTGACATACAGCCTGCCGGCCGCTTCCAGAAAGCTGCCATTGGCGACCACGCTCAAAAAGGTTTTAATCTGATCTATGTCCATCCCATTAATATCGGATATATCGATATTAATGTCCAATAAAAATCGTTTGTCTAATACTCGACTAAGTTCCAATATTAGCCGCATCGAAACCGATGCCCTGAAAAAAAGCTGTCGGTAAATCATTCCTATTACTTTAAATGCCGGCGCTCTTAAGCCGCCTGGAGAAAAAATGTTTCATGTTCAGCAATCCTTGTCTAACAAGCATGACGTTATTTCCATCAGCCCGGACGATGAACATATTTTTGGACGACCCTTTTTACCGCTTCCTGAGCCTCGCATAACGCATTTAATAAGTTACGGCGTATTGCCGGTATTGGTTTTGGCATTGAGCGGTTGCCTTGCCGCAGCAATCAAACCGTCGGCAACTGATTTACAGAAAATTCACTCGTTCCTGGTGATGCCGGTAGAATCGCCGCCCCTTGAGGTCATTCCCGACCTGATTGAAACCCGGAGCCCCGTTTACGAGCAGTTCCCGTTTCAAAGCATGCCTTTACCCTTGCTGCTGGAGAAAAAGGTTTACCGGAATCCCGGAGGCGTGGCAATCGCCGGCTATGTCGGCAATGACGACGGCATGCCCGTCGCGGATTCCCACCCGGCGTTGGATGCAACTCACTTGGCACCGATAACCTCAGCCCAAGGCGACTGGTCGCCGACTCTGGCGCTGGCGCAGGAAGCCGTGTCGCAGCTAAAGGCAAAACAGGCCAAGGCGGTTATCAGCGATCATTACTACCCCCTTCCTATCGCGGAAAAAGACCGTGACGCAACGCCCGCCAACTGGCATAACGCGATTGGACAATGGTACAACCAGGACATATCGTCCGTTGATTACCGGCGGCTTGCCCCGGAACATGTCGATGCGGTATTGGAAGTGGGCATCGGTAACTATAGAATTTTTGACGCCCAATCCTCTTTGCAGGTGTTGGTCAAACTGGTCGACCCGAACACCCGGCAAGTCATCGGAAGAATCAACGCCAAAACCTATTCTGTCGAGGACTCGCCGCAAACCTTGCTCGACCATGACGCCGAAAAGTTCAAGCGGCTCGTCACCCTGATGGGCGCGCAACTGATTTCCCAGGATTTCAACGAACTCGGTCTACCGCTGAACATGCCTGTCCAACCAACCGTCGCGGATTCGCCCCATGACCATCGCCTACGCTAAACGCCTGCGCGGTTGGCGTTTCATCCTGTTTAATGTCGTGCTCAGCCTCGGGCACATGATCGTACTGTTCAATGTCGGCGCCTATATTGCGCTGCTGCCTCATGTTGCCGGCGACCTGGGCGGGGTATTATTTAGTTTTACCACCTGGGGCCAGACCTATTTCATCATTGCTTTGGCCCTGGCCTTTCCCATCGCCCGCTGGCTGTCAGGCTTTGTCGGCGGCTACCGCCTGTTTGTCGCGGCGTTTGTCGTCTATGCCTTTGCTTCTTATCTGTGCGCCGTCAGCGATACCCTAGAATTGTTTGTTCCGGCCCGCATTCTGCTCGGATTTTCAGGCGGCGTTACGCTCTATACCGGACAGTCCCTGCTGCTGAAAGAATATTCCGATCAGCTGAAAATGTTGGGCTTGGGAATATGGGGCCTGGTTACGCTGATGCCTTTTACGATCAGCTTTCCGATAGGCGGCCTTATCGCCGACGAACTGGGCTGGCGTTACCTGTTTTACCTGAATGTCCCGCTTGCCTTGGCTATCGCCGGGATTACCGGCTCATTGCTTGCCGGGCGCGGATTTGAACACAAACCCGCGCATTTCGACGGCATCGGCTTTGCGCTGTTGGCATTGATTCTCGGCGGCGTACAGACCATTCTGAACCAGGGCAATGATGTCGACTGGCTGGATTCGCCGCTGCTGTCCACGCTGTTGACCATCCTGATCGTGGCAGCGCCCTGTTTCATTATCTGGGAGCTCGATGAAGCCCATCCCGTCTTCAACCTGAGTCTTTTCGCCCACCGTAATTTTACGATAGGCGTGATTTGCCTGTTCATGGGATTCCTGTCCATCCAGGGACTTATGTCGGTGTTCATCGTCCAACTGCAAGTGTTGCTGGGCTATTCTTCATTCCTGGCCGGCATGGCTTACCTGCCGATGATCCTGCTTGCGGTTCCGGTAAATCTGTTGATGCACAAGCTGCCCCAAGGCCTGGATGCCCGCCTTTTGGCCTGCCTCAATCTTCTGGGGTTCTCTGCTACCTTTTTCTGGATAGGCCTGTTCGATGATCCCGGCTCATTCGACCGGCTTTTTTGGCCCATGTTGCTGCTCGGCTTTTTTCTGGGCTGGTTTTTCACCCCGCTGACCAAACTAACCCTGCACGGGCTGCATGGCGATAAACAGATACGCGCGGCCGAAGAAGCGGGATTCCTGCGGCTTGCCGCCGGTGCAATCGGCATCACTCTGCAAGGGGTCGTGCTGTTTCGCCGCACGCCTTTTCATCGTCTTGATCTTGCGGATCATTTCGGCGGACGACAGTTCGCCTCCATCGATGCGATACAAGGATTTTCTTCGCGGCTGGCCGCCGCAGGCCTCGATAAAAGCATGGTCAACGGCAAACTCATGGCCGTCATCAAGCAACAATCGACCCTGCTGGCATTAAACGATGCTTTTCTGCTGGCAAGCTACCTGTTCATCGGACTGGCTGGACTGGTGTGGCTGGCTTACCCCACCTACCAAGCGCCTCATCCAACGCCGAAGCAGGAACAGGCGGACATCCGGTCCGAAGAAATAATCGAGGATTTATGACGCGTCGATTCATGCCAAATCAACCGTTTCTTATTGGGTGCTACGCGGGGCTTACGCTCATGATATCCGGTTGCGCCTGGATACCGCCCGGAGATAAGCCCGCCGAATTCCTGAACACCCCATCGATGGAACACGCGTTATCCCATGCAGGCCGGAGTGAACTCGGACATTGGCCGCATGAACGCTGGTGGCGGGAATTCGGCAACGCCGAACTCAACAACCTGATGGCTACCGCTCTAAAGGATAGTCCCAGCCTGAAAGCGGCGGCAGCCCGCTTGCGTCAGGCGCAGGCATTGGTGCGCGTCGAGGGCGCGAGGCTGCTGCCGTTCCTGGATGCGGCGGCGGGCGTGGAAACAGGGCGCTTTTCGGGTAACGGTTACAACGTGGCCCTGCGTGGAGAGAATATCGTTGCGGCTTTCATCACGCCCTTAAGCTTACGCTACCAGTTTGATTTCTGGGGGAAAAACCGCGCTCTACTGGAAGCGGCGCTGGGCGAGGCGGACGCCGAGAAAGCGGAACAAGCCGGAGTCCTGCTTCAACTGACCGGCTCGATTGCGCGATCCTACATCCATGGCATAGCGTTGCGGCAGCAGCTCGATCTGACGCATGCCATGGTTGAGTTACGGCGCGGCTTGCTCGATATCGACGAGACCAGACTGCGGCTGGGACTGGATTCGGCCGATCAAGCGAAGCAGGCGGCCATTGAATTGGAACAGGCCAACAAACGAGAAGCCGGATTACGGGATCAGTTGAATATTCAGCGCAACCTGCTGGCCCGGCTGATCGGCGGCGACCCGGATTCGGCTAAAAACTTGTTCACAGACACGACGATCAAAGCGGAAAAAATGCAGCTTCCGGCGAAGCTGCCGTTGGAGTTGCTTCGTCATCGGCCGGACCTTGCTTCGGCCCTGTACCGGGCCGAGGCGTCGGCGCAACGGATCAAGGCCGGCAAAGCCGCCTTCCTGCCGACAATCGACCTGACGGCGTTCGTCGGCGTCAACGCCCTCAGGTTTACAACGCAAGGGGCAAGTTCTCTGGCCAACCTGCTGTTCTCCGGCTCCAGTTTTTCCTACGGAATCGCGCCGGGCCTGCGCCTGCCCTGGTTCGAAGGCGGGCGCCTGCGCGGCGAATTATCCGCGCAACGGGCGGAATACGACGGCGCGGTCGAACTATACAATGAAACTCTGCTGCATGCGGTACAGGAGGCGGCCGACAGCCTGAGCCGTTGGCGGCAGACGCAGGCCATCCTCGAAGCGCATGGCCGCTTGCTGTCTGCGCAACACGAAAACCTGGATCTTGCTCAACAACGGTTTCGTAGCGGCCTGGATGATCGCCGGGCGTTGTTGGCGCATCAACATGCCGTACTGAGCCAGGAATACGCCTTGAAGGCTCTGGAAGCGGACCAGCGGGCCGCTGTCGTCGATTTGGTGGAAGCCTTAGGCGGCGGGTACGTGAACGACCTTAAAACGCCCGAACAGACACCCGAGCCAAAACAGTCCGGCTGGTTGTCATGGCGGATTTAATCGAAGTCGTGGGCGATTCTATCTTTAAGACGCCCACGCCTCGTGAAGAAGGGGCAACGCAAAGACTGTGGAATGTAGGCTTCGCCTGCAAGCGCAAGCAAAGCTTGCACTCCGGCGGCAATAACCGTGTTCAAGTCATCATGGCTTGCCCCGGAGCGGAAACGAGATGGATTTTACAACTTTCACGACAACACCTATGAAAAATCATCCCAAGACTATTCGTACCCGCCGCAACCGTTATTTATTATCCGTTGCGCTGGTAACGGCTGTATGCGCTTTAATTTATACCGGTTATTGGTGGCGCTACTGCCGCTTCCGGGTTGTAAGCAATAATGCGTTCATCAGCGGCAACCTTATTCCTGTCGAGGCTGATGCGACGGGTATCGTCACCCAGGTCCTGGTCGAGGAAAGCCAATATGTGAACAAAGGCGATCTGCTGGTCCGTCTCGATGAGCATCGCGCCCAGACCGTTTTAGGCCAAAGCCGCGGCGAACTGGGGCAGGCAGTGCGCAAGATAGGCGCTGTTTTTGCGACACACCGGCAAATGTGTCAAAAATTGATCGCTCATTCGGCCCGGCTGGCCAAGGTGCGCCACGATGTGCTTCGATTACGGCAGGCGCTGCCAAGCGGTTCCGTATCCGAGCAGGCCATGCAAAATGCCGAGGACCAGATGGCGGCTCTGGAAGCCGAGATGCGGGAGGCCGAGGCCGAGCTCAAATCCGTGGAAGCCAAAGTGGGAGGGACTGACAGGACCCTGCACCCCGACGTAGAAGCCGCCAAATATAAATACATCAGCGCCTATCTTGACTATTCGCGGCAGCAAATCCATGCTCCGGTTTCAGGCTATGTGTCCATGCGCAAGGTCCAGGTCGGCAACCGGGTTCAGCCCGGCGATCCGTTAATGACGCTTGTGCCGCTCGAACACCTTTGGGTAGAGGCGAACTTGCGGGAGACCGAAATAGCGAAGGTGCGTCCCGGCCAACCGGCGGAGATTACCGTCGACCTGTACGGAAAGAGCCAGATCTATCATGGAACGGTAGAAGGTTTGGTACCCGGTACCGGCAGTGTTTTCGCCTTATTACCCCCGAACAACGCCGCCGGAAATTTTATCCATATCGTCGAACGCATCCCCGTGCGCATTGCATTGAGGGAAGACGAGATAGTAAAAAATCCGATTCGACCCGGACTTTCAACCACGACCTCAATCGACGTCAGAAAATCGGAGCAGCCTCCGAGCGCGTCGCTTGCAGCAGTTTCCACCCAGGAATACCGGACCGACATCTACAATGCTGAACTGGCCGATGCGCAAGCCGAGGCAGAAGAGATCATTAGGAACAATTTAGTTCAAAACAACGATACGGTTGAGCCAAATTGCAAAGCTCCCGAATCAGTAAGCGCTAAAAATGCTAACGCGCCGCAATAATACTGCGCGTCAGGCGGATGATGACGGCGTATCGCCGGACACCATTGACAGATCGACGTTGAAGCCGAAACGGGCCGCGTCAGCCAATGTGTATTTGTCCAGCACAGCCATGAATGCGCGCTGCGCCTCATATAAAGTAGCCTTGAGGAAACAATTGCGGGTGAGCCGGCACTGGTTGGTCGTGGCGTCGAAGCATTCCACCAGATTCATGTTCAGTTCCGTCAACCGCACCACTTCGCCCACGCCTATCGTGTACGCGGGCCGGGCCAACTGGATACCGCCGCCCTTGCCCCGGGTCGTCATAATGAATCCCTGGTTGGCCAGGCTATTCGCCACCTTCACCAAATGGTTGCGGGAAATTTGATAATACTCGGCGATCTCTGAAATCGTCGCCATACCCGGTTCCGGCAGGCGGGCAAGATAAATCAGCAGGCGCAGTGAAAGATCGGTGAATTGCGTAAGCTGCATAGTTGATACTCCTTCAAATCAAGCCCGCTTTTCAGTTAATGCTTAAAAAAACTGAAAGATAGAGCTTGACGATTTAATAATCGGACAATAAGATACATTATAAATACATCTTATATCCACAAGTTGCCACAGCGCCTTTGCAAGCTGTGACTTTTAAGATGCATTTTAAACACCTTTTTAATTATTTGGAGAAAAATATGTCACAACAAGAATCCTTGTACGAGAAATTGGGCGGCGAAGCCGCCGTCAATGCCGCCGTCGATATTTTTTACCGCAAAGTGTTGAGCGACGACCGCATCAGCTCTTTTTTCGAAGGCGTGAATATGGAAACTCAGGCAGCAAAACAAAAATCATTCCTGACCATGGCTTTCGGCGGACCGCACAATTACAGCGGCCTGGATATGCGTCGCGGTCATGCCCACTTGGTCGAGCGCGGCCTGAATGACAGCCATGTCGATGCGGTGATCGAAGACCTCGGCGCGACGCTTCGCGAGTTGGGCGTAAAAGAGGAGCTGATAGCCCAGGTTGCCGCCATCGCCGAAAGCACACGAAACGACGTGCTGAACCGTTAAGGACTTGGTTAAAAACCTCCCGAAATCACTATTTTCGGCCTAAACCGTTCGTGCTGAACCCTTAGACTACGTTCAGGAGAGCCTTATCGAAGGGCGAACGGAAAAATTTTACCCGCCCGATGTCGGGAAATGAACTAACCAAATCCTAAGTCTTGACCCTAGAAACAGGTGCGCCGCCATGGCTAATATTCGTTATGCAAAAGACAACTTCGAACTGGGTGAAAACCAATCCGTTCTGGATTGTTTAACCGACCGCGGTGTACCCGTTCCTTTTTCCTGCCGCAGCGGCGTCTGCCAGACCTGCCTGATGCGCGCCACCGGAGGCACTAAGCCGCCTGAGGCTTCGCAGCAAGGCTTGAAAGATACGCTGAAGCTCCAGAACTATTTTCTCGCTTGCGTTTGTCATCCTGACACGGATCTTGAAGTCGCGCTGCCTGACGACGATGACATCCAGGCGGTTATTCCGGCCACCGTCAAAAGCCTGAAATTGCTCAATTCGGAAATCATGTATGTCGCTCTCGAATGCCATGCGCCGATCGATTACCGGGCCGGTCAATTCATCAACCTGTTCCAGGATCAGTCGGTTGGCCGCAGTTACTCGCTGGCCAGCGTGCCGCATGAAGACGACCACCTTCACCTCCATGTCCGCCGCCTGCCGCAAGGCCGGGTAAGCGGCTGGATACATGAGGAATTGCGTCCCGGCCAGACGGTCCAGATTCGCGGTCCCGGCGGCGACTGTTTTTACACGCCCGGCAATGCCGAACAGGGTCTGGTTCTGATCGGCACCGGTTCCGGGCTTGCGCCGCTCTACGGCATCATCCGCGACGCTCTCAGCCAGGGTCATACCGGCCCTATCCGGTTGTTCCACGGCAGCCGCGACCAAAACGGACTCTACCTGACCGGAGAGCTGCGCGATCTGGTCAGGCAATACCCGAATTTCGATTATATCCCTTGCCTTTCAGGCGGAGACGTAGCCCATCATTTTGCTGCCGGCCGGGTTCATGACGTGGCTTTTCGGCACATCCCCAACCTGAAGAACTGGCGTGTGTTTCTTTGCGGGCATCCTGAAATGGTCAAAACCGCCAAGCGGAACGCCTTTATGGCCGGCGCATCGATGAAGGATATTTATGCCGATGCGTTCAATGTCAGTCAGTCTTCGACCTGACTGTTTAGTTGACCGGAAACGATCGAATGAACAACAAGAGAATCAGGTGAAACATGCCAAGCCAGACCGCATCATCAGCACGGAAGACTGTTGCTTATTTGCCTCAGGTATCGACGTGCGCTCAAAACCTCGAAAAAAACAAAACGGACATCCTCCACTTTGCCAATCAGCACGATCTTGGGAAAGTGCATTTTACTGAAGAGATTGTCGCGGGCGGCATCCCTTGGCGGGAACGCCAAATCGCCAGATTGTTGGGCGAATTGCAAGCCAACGATGTCATCATCGTGACCGAACTCTCTCGATTGGGCCGCAGCATGCTTGAATGCATGGAAATTTTATCGCTGGTAACATTCAAAGGAATCTACGTCTATTCCGTCAAAGGCAATTGGCAACTCGATCAAAGCCTTCAAAGCAAAATATCACTGGCATTTTCGATGGCGACAGAGATTGAGCGGGATTTGATTTCCTATAAAATCAAGAAAGGCTTGTGTAGAAAAAAAGCACAAGGGATCAAGATTGGCCGCCCGAAAGGCCCCGGCAAGAGTAAACTGGACGCCTTTCGGGCGGAAATAGAGCGCCTGCTGGAAAGCGGCATGACCAAAAAAGCCATCGCGGAGCGCTACAACACCACCGGGGCTAATTTGTCTAATTGGATGAAAAAACACGGCTTGAAGAAGACAAAAATCAGCCGGTTTTCTAAATCCTAGCATCCTTCGTTTATCACAACCTACACTACTCTCCCTGGAACCGGCTTATGCCCCGTGTCGTTGCCTTATATCGTTATCCAGTAAAAGGTTTCACGCCCGAAGCGTGTAACGTTGTCGACGTCCTCGATGAAGGCCGAATCGCCGGCGACCGGGTTCTCGGCTTCCGCTTCGCCAATTCAACCGCAACGGATGACGCCTGGAGTAAAAAGCACGAATTCATTGCCCTGGTAAACACGCCCGGCATAGCTCGCCTTCGACTCCGCTTTGACCATAAGGCGCTCAGATTAAGCATCGGCTTGGATAACACCGTTTTGGTCAATGACGTTCTGGATCAACAAGGCCGCAAGAACATTGCCGCCGCTATCGAAAAGTATGTGCTCAAGCTGGACGAAAATCCGCTTTCCGCTCACCCGGACCGGCTGCCGTTGCGATTGGTCGGCAACGGCGTTACGCCCCGCTATCAGGACAGCGAGGCGGGCCAGATAACGCTGCACAGCCGCGCAAGCTTGGCGGCTGTCGGCGACGCCGTCGGCGACCACGATCTCAGCGAGCTTCGTTTCCGCTCAAACATCGTTATCGACGGCCTGGCTGCCTGGGAAGAGCAAAGCTGGACGGAGCGTAAGATTCGTATCGGCCAAGTTGACTTCGTCGTTGCGATGCCGAAGACCCGATGTCTTGCTACCCAGGCGAATCCCAGCTCCGGCAAACGGGACTTGCCGATCCTTAAAACCCTGACCCGTGCTTTTAATCAGGATAAGCCGACTTTCGCAATCGCGATGATTCCCTGCGGCGCGGGAGGTCAAATCCAAGTCGGCGATAAAGTCAGCCTGCTTGATTGACAAGCCGGAAAAGGCGGTTGGTCCATGCCTAGAAAGCGCTGATTCCATTCTTCGGTCTCAGCACCAGTATCTTGCCAAGCGATTGGAGCCTTACCAACTCCTCAAGCGCCAATCCTGATTGATCGAAAAGGCTTTGCCATTCAGAAAGCGTTCTTTCCCTACCTCGGGTAGCCATGAACATCTGCATATCGAAAGCCGTACTGGAAAAATCGACGCTCAATTCCGAAACAACCAATTCCATCAGTGCAATGCGGGCACCGGTACCGGCACTTGCAGTGCTCAGATTGCGCAGCACTTTGACGCAGTTCCCGTCATCCATCCCATGCAGAACGGCGCTCAGCAAGTAGATGTCTTTATCGCTTTTGGCTGCGGGAGCCGAATCGAGCAAGTCCCCGGCTTGGAAGGTTAACCGGGACAGAAGAGTCGGCGATTCTTTGCCAATCCAATGGCTTGCCGCCGTTTGAACAACCCGGTTCCGGTCAAACACCAGAGCCGTGAGATGCGGATACCGCTTTAACAGGGCCAATGATTTACTTCCGTTCGAGCCGCCAACATCGATGATTCGATCAAACCGCCGCCAATCGAAGTCGGTAGCGAAACTGTCGCCGGTCAATGCGCCAACACTGTCCATGGCGCGGGCAAACAGCGCATCGAATTCGGCATGGTCGTCCATGTAGGCATAAAGTTCCCGGCCGTGAGAAAGCTGGAACGGAACTTCCCCGCTACGCACTCCATGCTCCAGTTGCTCATACCAGGGCCCGCTCATCTCAATCGAGTTGTGCATCAGGATCATGGCTCTGACATTCTTCGGGTTGTCTTCCCGCAAATAAGCGGAAAGCGCATTGTTTTTGAAGACCCGCGGCGACACTTCATCAAATATCCCCATGGACGCCAGCATGCGCAGCAAACGGTAAAGCGCATCCGGTTGTGCGAAGACGCGTGGCGCAACCGCTTCAACGGCCAGAGACTCATCCGCCAGCACGGATGCTATATCCAGGCGTGTGGCGACATAAAGCACCCGAGACTGCCAAAACGCCGAACCGATCTGGATGAGCCGGAATGGCGGCGGCGTGATCTTGTTGGGAATATCCTGTAGCCAGGCCGCAAGCTTCATCAGTTTTGCAAAGCGGCGAACCGCACCTGAATTTTTTTGTAACGACATCGGAAGTCTCCCGTTATTCCGTCGTTGTCGGCATCAAGCCGGCAAAAAACAGACGGCCATTGAACCCAGCCAATTCTTCAAGAAATGCTGCATCCATTGCTTTCCCCCTCTGCTCTTCAAAAACATCTTTCAGCAGCATGGGCATCATAGCCAGACTGACAAACGCCATCCTCACAATGTCCGGGTCTAATGAAGCGGTGACATGCCCGGTGGATTTCAGGTCTTGCACTTTCTGAGCGCCGCGTGTGCGCCCGCGCTCCAACAGCTGCTGGATAAAGCGCCTCCCCGGTCCTTGGTTAAGCGCCAGAATTTTCAGAATCAGCTTCGGAAACTCAGGGTATTTGGACATCGTTTCGTAATACAGCCTGAAGAAGTCTTCAAACCCATTAACGGAGTCCAGCATTTGTCCGTCCAAGGCCTTAAGCAGCGGATTCAGGGTATCGCGGATCATCTCTTCGTACAGGCCTTCCTTGTTGCCAAAGTAGTAACGGATCATCGAAATATTGGCGTCGGCCTTTTCTGCGATCAGGCGGGTCGTGACCTTGTGATATTCGTCGGACAGAAAACTGTCGAGAGCGGCTTTGAGCAGCCGTTCACGCACGGGATCGGGAGTAAACTCGGGGGCGCTAAACATCACATTCTCCAGTAGCAGATAGTGAATTTAGATTAGCAGTTGCAAATCGCCGTCACCAGAAGTTTCGTCAATCAACTTAGGCGGTTTGATTGAGCGCTTTTCTACATTAGCGCCTTACGAAATCGCCGCCAAGACCGCTGCTGACTTTGTTGATCGCAGTGAGCGATAGCGCCTTGTTTATCTGCAATCTCCTTTGCGAGAACCCTTTAAACACGCTTTCCTGAAAATTTGTTTCGATCTATCTTTTGTCAATACCGGAAATCGTCGCCTGGATTTTCCCGGCTAGTGACGCAACCGCGTGTTCGGTCACTTTTTCATGACTGCCTTTCAGCTCAATGTCATAGCGGGCAACGGCCGTCTGTTTTTTAACGTCGATTAAATAAACCCACAAATAAGAAAATAGAAAGCTGGGTTTGCTGTGCTGGCTGACGATTATCCAGTCTGCGCCGAGTCGCCGGCCTAATTGCGCAGCCAGATCATGAAAACGGAATAGATAGCCAAAACTGTCATTGGCGGCTTTTTGCATGCCGGTTTCGACAGGAACGATCTCGTAAGCATCTATTTGGCTTAACGCCTTGCTCAACAAGGGGGCCATCGATGCGGTCCGTTTCAGTTCCGCCGGCGCATTGGGCAAGGAGGTGATGTCGTTTAGCTCGAAATCAAGCACGGCAATCCGTGTCGCAGCAGTCGCCGCATCGGTTAACAAGACGCTAAAGACTAGAATGAAAAGAACCAATTTATTGATGTTCATGAGCGAACTCCTCTATTTAATGAGCGGTTAAATCGCATTCAAGGCCGCCGATTTGAGCGATTGCCAGCCGTGCCTTATCTCTTTGGGGAATGATTTTAGTTACATACCTGATGTTACGCACGGATAGTATTTCTCCCGTCTGCCGCGCCGAGCACCGGAGCTTTTATCGAGAACAGCCCGTAGGGGTGCGGCAGGGATGCCGCACGTCAGCAGAGGGGCAAGAGCCCCTTCTGCTGACCCTCGATAAAAGCGAGGAGCACAGGAAGTAAGCGGCAACCGGGTCGCCTTTTCTTTGGTTACTTTCTTTTGGCGAAGCAAAAGAAAGTAACTCGCCTTCGGGTGCGAGAACCCGATTCAGATAATTGTCGCGGTAGCGACACTTTTAATAATAAAAATGTTAATGCAGTCTAAATTCGAATAACTGCGTAACATCAGTTACATACAATGTTTCAACCCTATCGATAGCGCTTGAATGCTTACCCCTGAATTTGGTTTTTGTGTAAGCCGATAAAGTCCTGCATGCCGAGCGTCGCAATGACATTCAGCTCGTCGTCAAGAATCTCGTAGAGAACGCCGTCGCTGCCGCGAATGCTGAAAAAGACGATGACATCGCAATCGCCGCCGCCTTCCCGATGCGGTTCATCGCTGGGCAAGCTGATGGTGTAGCTGCCGACCGCCCGTATTTCCTTGAGCTCTCCATCGGCTTTGTAAATGCGATGTTCTCCCTGGATTACGAAGAGATTATTCAGGGCTTTGTGCCTGTGCAAAACGATCTGCTGACCCGCGGCAAACTTAAACAGCACGTCGATGATTTTGTTATGTTCGTCGATATCCAGAATCGAATAGTGCAAATGGTCGAAACCCGCCAGGCTTTGCCATTGGATGTGGCTGTCGTCGAAAAAATGTTTGGGCATGTGTGCGTCCTCTTGAAAGAAGTTGTAAATAGGTAGTTTTTGCCGAACTGATCAGACAACTACAGCTTATGCACTATCCGGTTTGTCGTAAGCAGACATTTGCCCGAAAAACACGGGCAATTTGCCCGCTTGTCGGACGATGCTTTTCAGCGGGGTTGCCGACCATTAGAATGCAACGCTCCGGGATTCACTCACATAGGCATACCATGAATCTACAACTGCATTTACTGTACCGTATCGCGATGGTTGCCTTGCTGTGCTTGCTGGTGATCGCATCCTATTCGCTGTACCAAAGCCACCGGCAGGCCGAACAAGCGACAAAGCAGATGGCCGAAGGTCTGGGCAGGCAGCTGGAGTCCCAATTGATGCTGATCGAGGCCGGCATTGGCCGCACCAATCCGTTTCCGGATTTCGAACTATGGAAGCAAAACGGCAGCCAGCCCGGCATTTGCGTAGCTTATGCGGCTGCCGACAGTGCGGCGTCGCACAGCGTATGCAACGGCGCAAAAACGGTGGATGCCGATTGGCCGGCAGGCTTTGAAAAGATTTACCGGCGGATTTTTAATCCCGGCAGGCCGGGGCTACGCTCGATCATGCTGCGTGACCGGGTTTACGGCTCGCTAACGGTGACGCCTAGCGCCGAGCTGGAAATAGCGGAAGCCTGGAATAAAACCCGCAACCTGATGACGCTGTCCACCGTTACGGTTTCGGCGGTCTGCCTGCTGGTCTATCTGAGTATCAGCAGGGCCTTGAAACCGGCGCAAACCATCGTCGCCGGTTTGGAAGACATGGAAACAGGCCGTCTGGCTTACCGCCTGCCGCCGTTTGAACTGAATGAATGGCAACGTATTGGCTCAGCGATCAACCAGTTGGCGGCCAGTCAGCAACAGCTGCTGGAAGAGCGGCAAAAGTTGATCGTGAAATCAATCAATGTTCAGGAAGAAGAGCGCCGTTATTTGGCCAGGGAACTGCACGATGAGTTCGGCCAATGTCTGGCGGCTATCAACGCCGTTGCTGCGTCCATCAAACAAACGGCGGCACAGCAATGCCCAGACTTGGTCGATGAAGCCGATCACATCAGCCGCATCACCGCGCATATGCTGGGTAGTGTGCGCGACTTGCTCGGCCGGCTGCGTCCGGCCGAGTTCGACGAGTTGGGCTTGGCCGCCAGCCTCAACAGCCTGGTTGCAGGCTGGAATGGGCGTGGCGGCGGCAAGACCCGCTACCGTTTAAGCATCGACGGCGATTGCGCAGCATTGCCGGAAGCCCAGGCGGTAACCTTGTTTAGGATCACCCAGGAATGCCTGACCAATATTTCCAAACATGCGGCGGCATCCGGCGTCGGCATTGGCGTAACTATCAGCCCGGAGGCGGCGGTTTTGACCGTCAAAGACGATGGCATCGCCACGGAATTACCGTTTACCGATACCGGCGGCATCGGCTTATTGGGCATCCGTGAACGGGCTGCCGCTTTGCACGGACGACTGAGCTTGGCGATTGCAGAGCCTCACGGCCTGATCGTTGAAGTCCGGTTGCCGATGACTGAGGCGAGCATATGATCAGCATTCTGCTGGTCGACGACCACGCCATCGTCCGCGAAGGCTACCGCTCTTTGCTGGCAAAGCAGCCCGGTTTGCAAGTGGTTGCGGAAGCGGGCGATAGCGCTCAGGCTTATCGGTTGTTTAAGGAATTCCAGCCGGATCTGGTAATTACCGATATTTCCCTGCCCGGCAGCAGCGGCCTGGAACTGATTGCCCGTATCAGGCAACGCCGCGCCGATGCCAAAATCCTGGTGTTCAGCATGCATCAAAACCCCGGTTTTGCTGGGCAGGCCATGCGGGCCGGGGCCTTGGGCTACGTGACCAAAAGCAGCCAGCCCGAGGAGTTGTTACGCGCGATACACGAGGTATATGCCGGCCGGCACGCCTTGAGCGCCGACATCGCCCAGGCCTTGGCCCTGGAAAAACTCGGCAGCGAACGTATCGCGCTGGAAACATTGACGGTGCGTGAATTCGAGATACTGCGTTTGCTGGTCGACGGGCGGAGCAACGATGAAATTGCCCAAACCCTGAACATCAGCCCAAAAACCGCGGGTAATTGCCATTACCTGATCAAGCGCAAACTCGGCGTTGCCAGCGATATTGAATTGACGCGGCTGGCGATTAAATTGAATGTGCTGGATCTTTTGGAGTTGTCCGCCCCCGGTTGATTCTTTTAATTGATAGCCAAAAAAGTCAGCGCAATGCCGACTTCTCCGCGATCTTCCTGTAAACCGGCTTCAAGCTTGATCACTCTGGAGCATTGCTCCGCTCTGCCCCCTTCTTTTGTAAACCAATCAGATCGCTTACAGCCCTGCCAAAATACTATTATTTTAATATTTCAAACATTGTTGTATAGTTAATCTATGGATAAACAACTTGCTACTACACTTTTTGAATCGCTGGCCTCCGGCATCCGACTGGATGTCTTCCGGCTGCTGGTTAAACATGCGCCCGACGGTCTGGTTGCCGGAGAAATCGCCTCGTTATTGGCCCTGCCGTCAACCAACCTGTCGTTTCACCTGAAAGCGATGACCCATGCCGGCTTGATCAACGTCACCCAGGAAGGACGCTACCAGCGTTACCGGGCCAATTTAACCGTGATGCAGACGCTGATCGATTATCTGACCGCCGAATGCTGCACCGGTCATCCCGAGCATTGTTTCGATGCCGGTTCGGCGTCAACCTGCTGCGACACCGACTAATTTCTTTGACTCACTCAATAAACCATCACTATGAACGTCCTATTTCTTTGTACCGGCAACTCCTGCCGTTCCATCCTCGGCGAGGCCACTTTCAACCACCTGGCGCCTGAAGGCTGGCGGGCAATGAGCGCCGGCAGCAAACCCACCGGCCAGGTGCATCCTCGCTCGCTGGCACTGCTAAACCGGGAAGGCATCTCGACCGAAGGCTATTACAGCAAATCCTGGAACGACCTGCCGGTAACACCCGACATCGTGATCAGCGTCTGCGGCAATGCCGCCAACGAGACCTGCCCGACCTATCTGGGCCCGGTGCTGCGCAGCCATTGGGGCGTCGAAGACCCGGCCCACGTTACCGGCAGCGAAGACGAAATCAACGCTTCGTTCATGACCGCTTACCGCATCCTGCGTCATCGCATCGAGCAATTTCTGGCCTTACCGCTGGATGAATTGCAGCAAGACCGCGAGCGCCTGAAAGCCGAGCTGGACCGTATCGGCACCCTGCTACCCTAATTTTAAGGAGTTTGTCATGGCGACAATTCAAGTATTTGACCCTGCATTATGTTGCAGCACCGGCGTCTGCGGCGTGGACGTCGATCAACAGTTAGTCGGCTTTTCCGCCGATGTGGACTGGGCCAGGCAAAATGGCGCAAATATCGAGCGCTACAATCTGGCGCAGCAACCTATGGCCTTTGCCGAAAATTCCGTAGTCAAAGGATTTTTGGAGCGTTCGGGCGCCGAGGCCTTACCGTTGATTCTGGTCGATGGCGAAGTCGCGTTAGCCGGCCGCTATCCCAACCGTACCGAACTGGCCCGCTGGGCCGCCATCACCGTGGAAGAAAAAAGCCAGTCCGGTTGTTGCAGCAGCGGCAGTAGCTGCTGTTAACTCATTATTGGAGATACGCCGATGAGCGATTGCAAATTTCTCGAGCAACCGCCCCGCTTTTTGTTTTTTACCGGCAAGGGCGGCGTCGGAAAGACGTCAATCGCCTGCGCCACGGCCATACAACTGGCGGATGCCGGGCGACAGGTACTGCTGGTCAGCACCGATCCGGCGTCCAATGTCGGCCAGGTATTCGGCGTCAGTATCGGCAACCGGATCGCCGCCATTGCGTCGGTGCCGGGGCTGGCGGCATTGGAAATCGATCCGCAAGCGGCCGCGCAAGCCTACCGTGACCGTATCGTCGGCCCGGTGCGGGAGATATTGCCGGACTCGGTCGTTAAAGGCATTGAAGAACAGCTGTCCGGCGCTTGCACTACCGAGATAGCCGCGTTCGACGAGTTTACCGCGTTATTGACCGATTCAACGCTAACCGCCGCTTACGATCATATCGTTTTCGACACCGCACCGACAGGCCATACCATCCGGCTCCTGCAACTGCCCGGCGCCTGGAGCGGCTTTCTGGAAGAAGGCAAAGGCGACGCCTCTTGCCTTGGCCCGCTGGCCGGACTTGAAAAACAGCGCGCACAGTACAAGTCCGCCGTGGATACGCTGGCGGATGAGACATGCACCCGGCTGATTCTGGTGGCCCGCGCCCAGCAAGCCACCTTGCGCGAAGTCGCACGCACGCATGAAGAACTGGCGTCGATCGGCTTTCAGCGCCAGTATCTGGTCATCAACGGCATCCTGCCTCATATCGAAACCGCCAACGACCCGTTGGCCGCGGCTATTTACCAGCGCGAACAATCCGCACTGCAAGCCATCCCCGAAGTCTTGCAGGCCTTGCCTTGCGACAAAGTCATGTTGAAGCCGTTTAACCTGATGGGCGTGGACGCCCTTCGCCAACTGCTGTCTGACGCGCCGGTCCAAGGGCAAATCATTGTCGATTCTCCGATCGAGATTAACCAACCCAGTCTTTCAGCGCTGGTCGATGACATAGCGGTCGACGGCCACGGCCTGATCATGCTGATGGGCAAAGGCGGAGTCGGCAAAACGACGCTGGCCGCCGCGCTGGCCGTTGAATTGGCGCGTCGGGGACTGCCGGTGCATCTGACCACCTCCGATCCGGCCGCGCATTTGAGCGAAACCCTGAACGGCGCATTGGATAATCTAACCGTCAGCCGGATCGACCCGCACGTCGAAACCGAACATTACCGCCGACACGTACTGGAGACCAAGGGCAAACGGCTCGACGACCACGGCCGAGCGTTGCTGGAAGAAGACTTGCGTTCGCCCTGCACCGAGGAAATCGCCGTCTTCCAGGCTTTCTCCCGCATCATTCGCGAGGCCGGCCATAAGTTCGTGGTGATGGACACCGCACCGACCGGCCATACCTTACTGCTGCTGGACGCCACCGGCGCGTATCATCGCGAAGTGTCGCGCCAGATCGGCGACTCCGGTCTGCATTACAGCACGCCGATGATGAAATTGCAGGACGCTAAGCAAACCAAGGTGCTGATTGTCACCTTGGCGGAAACCACGCCGGTGCTGGAAGCCGCCAACCTGCAAGCCGACTTGCGCCGGGCAGGAATCGAGCCTTGGGCCTGGGTGGTCAACAGCAGCGTTGCGGCTACGACCGTGCATTCGCCGCTGCTGCGCCAACGCGCCGCCAATGAATTGCGGGAAATCGAGGACGTAGCCGACAAATATGCCCCGCGCTACGCCGTCGTGCCGCTGCTTAGAGAAGAACCTGTAGGTGTTGCACGCTTGCTTGAATTGATCAGTAACAATCGAATCGATCCTGAACGCTGACATGACTCAAAAAAGCTACAACGTTCTGTTTATCTGTACATGGAATTCGGCTCGCAGCATCATGGCTGAAGCTATCCTCAATCAGATGGGCAACGGATATTTTCGGGCGTTTAGCGCCGGCAGTCACCCCATCGGTGAAGTCAATCCGTTATCCATCCATCTGCTGCAAAGCCTTAATTACGATACAGTCGGCCTGCGCAGTAAACATTGGGATGAATTCATCTCCGACGGTGCGCCCCACTTTGATTTCGTTTTCACGGTCTGCGACAAGACCGCCGGCGAACCTTGCCCGGATTGGCCCGGTCAGCCAATGCCGGCCCAATGGGGTGTCGAGGACCCTGTAAGATTCTTTAGATCTGTCGAGCAACAACAAAAAGCCTTCTTTATTACTTATTTATTGCTCAAGCGGCGTATATCGCTATTTTGCAGCCTGCCGATCGACAAATTGGACGCGATAACCATGAAACGTCACATCGACGACATCGGTCTTGTGCATGAAACAGGCGTCTAAAATCGGCAGCCTACAAATTTAATTTCCCGGAGCATTCGCTATGAAACGATTCCATATACACATCGCCGTTAATGATCTTGAAGAGAACATCCGTTTCTACACGGCGTTATTCCAAACTGAGCCCGGCATTTTAGAAACCGATTACGCCAAATGGATGCTGGACGATCCGCGCATCAACTTCGCCATTTCCAGCCGGGGACGCAAACCGGGACTGGATCATTTGGGCATACAGGTAGAATCGAGCGCTGAACTGGATAGCGTGGAGCAAAGCTTAACCGCAGCGGTCTTGCCTGTCGCCGCCCAAATGCAAGCCGCCTGCTGTTATGCGCAATCCGATAAATACTGGACGATTGATCCGCAAGGCATCGCCTGGGAAGCTTTCCACTCATTGGATGCCATTCCGATGTTTGGCGAAGATCAGGTCGTACAACTTGAACCGGCCCCGGCCTGTTGCAAACCGGCATGACACCAAACAACCCCTTGCAAAAGCAAAGCGCAAGCCACATTATTCGGAGACCCTGATGAACCCACCCAACTGCCCCAATGCCCGCTTATCTTTTCTTGACCGCTACCTGACGCTATGGATTTTTATCGCGATGGCGATCGGCGTCGGCATCGGTTTTCTGTTTCCGGCCGAGGTCGTCGAGGTCAATAACGCCGTGTCGGTCGGCGCCACCAATATCCCGATTGCCGTCGGCTTGATCCTGATGATGTATCCGCCGCTGGCCAAAGTGCATTACGAAGAACTGGGCGATGTGTTTCGCAATTGGCGGATATTGTCGCTGTCGCTGCTGCAAAACTGGGTTATCGGCCCGGTATTGATGTTCGCACTGGCTATCGTGTTTTTGCGCGATTACCCGGATTATATGACCGGCCTGATCCTGATCGGCCTGGCCCGTTGCATCGCGATGGTGATCGTCTGGAACGAACTGGCGCGCGGCGACAACGAATATGCGGCAGGCTTGGTGGCGTTTAACAGCGTGTTCCAGGTGCTGTTTTACAGTGTTTATGCCTGGCTGTTCATCACCGTATTGCCGCCGTTATTCGGCGTGCAGGGTAGCATGGTCAGCATCACGATCGCTGAGATTGCCGAAAGCGTGTTCATCTATCTGGGCATTCCGTTTATTGCCGGCTTCACCACCCGTTTCGTGTTGATCAAGGCCAAAGGCAAGGATTGGTATCACCAGCGTTTCGTGCCGAAAATCAGTCCTCTGACCCTGATCGCCCTGTTGTTTACGATAGTCGTGATGTTTTCCTTGAAAGGCGATTTGATCGTGCAATTACCGCTGGATGTTTTGAGAATCGCCATCCCGCTGCTGATTTACTTTGTGGTGATGTTTTTGGTCAGCTTTCTGATGGGCAAAGCCATCGGCGCGGATTACGGCAAAAGCGCCACGCTGGCGTTTACCGCCGCCAGCAACAATTTTGAACTGGCGATTGCGGTCGCCGTGGCTGTGTTCGGCATCAACAGCGGCGCGGCGTTCGCGGCTGTGATCGGGCCGTTGATCGAGGTGCCGGCGATGATTGCATTGGTGAATGTGGCGTTTTTCTTCAGGAAACGGTTTTATACGGCGCAGTAAAAATAATTTTTAAGCTCATCGTCACAAGCTGATTAGAAGCCAAACTCGATTGTCTTGGATATTCCTAATGATACATCAACATTTTTCCATAAATATCAACTACGCGGAGACATGATGCGCACATCAAAACTGGCAATTGCGTTATTTCTTTCGCTGTTCATTCCCATTGCAAATGCCGAAGATATGGCATACCTGCTCAACTCCACGCCGACAGAAAGAGCGGCCTCACAAACTCGCTTCATGAAAACAAAGCTGAACCTCTCTCAGGATGAGGTTACCAAGATACAGGAAATCAACCGGGAATATGCGGAAAAAATAGAACCCGTGTTGAAAGGATCAGGCATCAGTTTCCTTAAAATGCGCGACATCAAAGCCATTTTGGAACAGAAAGATGATACCTTGCGCAGCGTTCTGACACCCGGACAGTTTGATGTCTACACAAATGCCAAAGACGAATTGAAGCAGGCCCTGCAACAGGATCTGGAGCATTGATCGCCGCTATGACGGTAGGACTGTCTGATTGATTGCTTCGTGGGACGGCGGGCAAAAGCGAACGCCCGCCGCCATGTTCGGAACATGGGAATGTCGGGCATAAACAGCATACCCGACTGGACTAACTCAATAAGCCGGCCCGATATAAAGGATTTGCACATTGCCGCCGGTAACGTAGGCTTGACGTTGGTTGTTGCAGGTGCCGGCGTCGCTGCGTTCATCGCAGTAGTAGGTTTTCTTGGGTCCAATGATCGCCTTGTACTGAGTGCCGTTTGGCGTGGTACAAGTATGTTTTTTCGATGCGCGCGGCGCCATTTTGGGTGCGGCGCAGGCCTTGGTCGGATTGGGGTAGCCGGAGTTGGCCAGATTGCCGCTACAGTTGGTGGCGGCCCATCCGAACACACCGGGGAGATTGGCATTCTTGCCGAGCACTGCGTTCTTCGCAAGACTGGTGGACGCGGGCCAGCCGGTTTGCGGATTGCCCCCGGCATCCTGGGTGGAGACTTGCAGAATTGAGTTGACGCCATTGACGGCGCTGATGTCGGTGTCGTCGGCATTGGCGCAACCGGCGCCGACAGAACCGTTGACGCCGAAGTTGATCGAAGCCTCGGCCAAGTTAGTGGCGTTCGGGAAAGTGCTGTTGCTGCAACCGTTGTTGTCTTTGAAGCCCACGTCGGTCGGGGTAAAGAAATAGTTGAACGTCACGGCTGGACTGCAACTTGCGCTGCCGCAACTGATGGTCTGCGGCGTATAGGTAATCGTCTCGCCGGCAGCCATTTGGTACGAGCCTTTGTCGTTGACGCCGGGCACCAGGGTAAAGCTGACAGTCTTGCCGGCAACGCTGGAAGTGAACACCAGATTGCTGTCGGTAAGGCTTTGGATTTGCGTGCCGAGGTTGCTGCAATTCGGCGGCAATGTGGCCGGCGGTTGTCCAAGCACGATATTGGCGTATACCGGCGCGTTTGAACTATTGGTGATCGACACGCTAGTGGGCGAGCCGCCGGACGGCAATGCGTTCTGATCCGCGAATGCGGTTGCCGAGGCCAACAGCAAAGCGGTACTGCCGAGATTCAACAGAAGTGTGCGATATGGATTCATAGTGAGTTCCTTAGTGTCAGTGGTTGATGGTCCCGGCGGTCAATATAACGCTTACAAAGACCGACCCGGCAGCCGGAATGTTATAGCAAACAAACATCAAGCATCATACTGTTTTTTAAGGAAAATAATGTAGTCCATTGCTTACACTGCATGGGCAAAAAGATAAGCCTTGCCAAGACCCGCAAAAAACTTAGGAACATGCATAAATTAATTTAAGCAATCACCATGAAGCGCATGAAGGACATGACGACTTAAATCCTTCATGTCCTTCATGCGCTTCATGGTTTAAAAATAAAATTTGCTCAAGTTATTTCATGCACGATCCTTAGAAACGGATTTGCAGTCCGCGCATAACGCTCCCAGCGCGCAACATTTTGCGCAGTTCTTCAAGCACCAGTATTGACGCGGCAACACCGGTCGCCATCAGCCAATCCGTCTGCGTCAATGCCGTGGTATGGAATATCAGCTGCGCGGGCGGCCAGTGTATGACCAGTATTTGCAGCAGCATCACCGTAAATAGTGCCAGCCAGAGCCATCTGTTGGCGCAAAAATGCCGATTGAAGCTCGTGCCTTTTTCCGACCGGGCGTTAAACACGTTGAACACCTGGAACAGCACGAAGGTGGTGAACGCCAAAGTCGCGGCATGCAGACTTTCACCGGTTTGCAGGCCGTAATACAAAATCCCTAAGGTACCGGCAGCCATGGTCAGCCCATAACCGAGCAGATTACCGAAACGCCGTAATGACAGTATCCGCGCGTCGGGGTCGCGCGGCGCTTCGTCCATGCTGCCGGCGCGAACCGGATCGACGCCCAGCGACATGGCCGGAGGACCGTCCATGATGATGTTGATCCACAGCAATTGCACGGCGGTAAACGGCACCGGCATGCCCAGCAGCGGCGCGCCGACGACGGTCAGTATCGCGCCGATATTGGTAGACAGCTGGAAGCGGACGAATTTGATCATGTTGTCGTAAATGCCCCGCCCTTCTTTGACCGCCTTGACGATGGTGGCGAAATTGTCATCGGTCAGTATCATCGACGCGGCTTCCCTGGCAACGTCGGTGCCGGTGACGCCCATCGCGATGCCTATATCGGCGCTCTTTAACGCGGGCGCGTCGTTGACGCCGTCCCCGGTCATCGCCACAACATGACCGTCGGCTTTCAGGGCTTTGATGATCCGTACTTTTTGCTCCGGCGCGGTGCGGGCAAACACGGCGATCGCATTGATACGCGCCGCCAGAGCGCCGTCGTCCATCTGAGCCAGTTCTTCGCCTTCGATCACCTCACCGGCCAAGCCCAGTTCCTGCGCAATCGCAAAAGCCGTCACTTTCTGGTCGCCGGTAATCATTTTGACCGCGATACCGGCCTGTTGGCATAGCTTGATGGCCTCGCGGGCTTCGGCCCTTGGCGGGTCCATTAAACCGACCAGAGCGATAAAGCTAAGCTCCTGAACATATTGGAACAGGTCATTATCCTGGTTAAACTCGCCCGCCGGTAATGTGCGAACAGCGACGCCCAGCACCCGCAAACCGGTGCCCGCCATGATTTGATTTTGGGCCAGCAACGTTTCGGGCTCAACCGGCAACGGGTTCCCACTGCTATCAACAACCGAGTTACACAGTTTGAGCAAGACTTCCGGCGCGCCCTTAATAAATACTTTGACCCGGTCGCCGTCTTGATGGAAGGTCGCCATGAATTTATGTTCGGCATCAAAAGGGAGTTCGGCGATACGCGGCAGTTGCAAGTGAGCCTGTTTCTTGTCGATACCGCCTTTGGCCGCAAGCACCAATAATGCGCTTTCCATCGGATCGCCCACCACCTGCTTGCCCTGCAAACGGCTGTTGTTGCATAACGCTAGCGGCAGCAGTAAATCCGCCAAATCGTCGACTGCATTGCCGCCGCCAACCGGTAAAATCCGGCCGGCCGTTTCATAGCCTTCGCCGCTGACCTTATAGCTTCGGCCTTTATAGAAAATTGACCGTGCAGTCATCTGGTTGACGGTCAAGGTTCCGGTTTTGTCGGTGCAGATCACCGTGGTGCAGCCCAAGGTTTCCACGGCGGCCAGACGCTTGACGATAGCGCGTTGGCGGGCCATGCGATGCATCCCCAAAGCCAGGGTGACGGTGACTACTGCGGGTAAGCCTTCGGGAATCGCCGCCACGGCCAATGCAATCGCGTCGAATGCTATCCGCACCAAGGCTTCTCCGCGCCACAAGGCGGCCGCAATCAGGAGCCCGATGATCCCCAGCGCAATCAAGGCCAGCCGCTTGCCCAGGCTGTCGAGCTGTATTTGCAACGGAGTCTCGCCGTCTTTTTCTTCCGACAACAGGCCCGCCAATTTACCGATCTCGGTATCCATCCCGATTGCGGTCACCAACATTTTGGCTCGGCCGCGGGTGACGGTATTGTTCATATAAAGCATGTTGCCGCGCTCGGCCAGCGGCATCGTTGCCTGTTCGAGCCCCTGCTCGTATTTGGCAACGGGCACCGACTCGCCGGTCAATGAAGACTCGTCGACTTCCAGCGTTTGGCAGGAAATAATACGGCCGTCTGCCGGGATCTTGTCGCCGGGTTCCAGAATGACTATATCGCCCGGCACCAGCTGGTCGGCCGGCAATTCAACGGTGCGTCCGTCACGGCGCACCTCGGCACGCAACGCGAGCATATTCTTAAGCGCCGCCAGCGATTTTTCGGCCTGGAACTCCTGATAAAACCCCAACAATGCGTTAATGACCACAACGGCCAGAATCACTATGCCGTCCGTTAAGTCACCGATAGCGGCGGCCAAGACAGCCGCCGCTATCAGTACCACAATAAGAAAGCTTTTAAACTGGGCCAGCAATACATACCAGGCGGAGCGCGGCGGTTTTTCGGCCAGCCGGTTGAACCCGTAACGCTTTTGCCGGTCCGTCGCTACGCCTGAACTCAAACCGGCCGCGGCGTCCGAAGCCTGTGTTGAGAGCGCTTTTTCAACCGACAGGGTATGCCAGTTGGGCCGAACATCCCTATCCGGGGAAGCTGGCGCGTCCTGTTTCCGCTCTTCAGTCTGTTGTTGCTTCAACCAGGCGTGCCACACGGCCAGCAGGACGGCTAAAATCACCGGCCCCAAAAAGAGCCCAACTGCGCCGAAGGTCGTGAGCCCACCAAGAACGCCGAACAACACCACCAGAAAAGGTATCCGGCCCGCGCCGCTAATGACCAACGGCCGGATCACATTATCCACCGTACTGACCACCAGGAATCCCCAGAGAAACAATCCTATTCCCTGCCAATGCTGCTCTGTCAATATCAGCATGACGCTTAGCGGCATCCATACCAGTGTCGCCCCCATCGGAACCATAGCCAACAGCGCGGTCATCGCGCCAAACAATACCGGCGCCTGGACTCCGGCGACATAATAACCCAATCCGGCCAGCGCACCCTGCCCCAGCGCGGCAAGCACCAAGCCGTAAACCACGGCTCGGGTCGTCTGTCCGGCGGCTTGCAGATAGACGTGCTGATATGCCCCCAAAAACCGCACCAGGCCTTGTTGCAGCTGCTTAACAACCTCGTCGCCGTCACGGAAGCAAAAAAACACCGTAACCAGGATGACGCCTAACTTTATAACGTAACGGCCGATACCGCCGAGGAATTTGGCGAATTCGCCCGACCACTGCTGCGCCCATGCGGCAAATTGCGCCAGCACTGCCGCCCTGTCGCCAGCCACCCGGTCCAACCATTCCTGCGCCGTGCCACCCAGTCCCGGAATGCGTCTGATAAAATCCGGCAGGCGGTAAGCATCCTGGTTAAAGCCGTCGATCAGGGTTTGATAAGCAATTGTTAGTTCATTCTGCAACATGGCGACCAGCCAATAAACGGCCAGTAAGATTACTGTCGCAATAATCGCCGTCATTACCGCCGCACTGAGCGCGGCATTATCTTTGAACTTATGTCTTAGATAGCGATATGGCGGCCATGCCACATAGGCGATAATCAACGCCCAGATCAGAGTCAGCAAAAACTCGCGCAGCACCATAAAGCCCAGCCATAACAGGCCGGCCAGTAAAATACCGGGAATCAGCCGACGTATCGGTGTACTTCCTAAATAATCATTCATGCCCGTGACTCAAAAAAGTAAAAAGTAAGCGCCAACCCGATGCCCAAACATCATTGTATGCTATAGCCGTTTAATTCTCAGCAATATGCGAGATGTGCTTTAATACCTACACATTGTCATTATTCTGTCATGTCATTATGAATCGCCTGCTATATAATGAAACTGTCATGTACACGGCAAACCTACTGTCATTTGGGTATGTCGTCCCACATCGCCGGGCATCAATGGGCCGACAACTTTCACAGAAACATAAGCCCTGTAATACGGGCGTAATCAGGAATATTGTGCATACTCAATTTAGGATTTCCACCGTCTATCGGATAACTCAATGAATCTCGACATCCGCACAATGATGGTGATGATGTCGGCACTCGCCCTGATGTTTTCCGGCCTGCTGACCCTGGCGGGATTACATGCCGGCAACGTCCGCGGAGTACAGCACTGGGCAATGGGGAGCCTATGCATCGGGTTGGGGCTAAGCTTTTCCTATAGCCAGATGGAACCGCCCGGCGACGCTTGGGCTCTGGTGCTTGGCGCCACATTGCCGATGGCGGGAGTAGGCTTGCAATTCAACGGCATCCAGACATTCAAGACGGGACGATGCAATGGATACCTTCCGTGGTTGCTGGCCGGACTGGCGCTTATCCTGGGCATCTGGTTCGTTGTTCTCCATCCCGACATTCAAGCCCGCGCCGTCGCCAATTCTTTGATTTTCGGTTTGTGCAACGCAGCCTGCGCCCATGCCTTGCTGATCCGCATAGAACAACCGTTGCGTACCGCGTATTGGTTTACCGGCGCGACATTCGCGATACTTTCAACATTGTTTTTGATCAGAGCGATAATAGTTTTTTTCTCCCCCCCGAATAGCTACGGCCTTTATTTGCAAACTCCGATCAATCCGATATCGTTTTTTATCGGCAGCATGGCGCAAATGTGCTTGGCTTTCGGATTCGTGCTGATGCTGAATTACCGGCTTTCCGCGGACCTGCAAAAACTGGCGGCAAGCGATGCGCTGACCGGAGCGCTGAATCGGCGCAGCCTGGAACAGGAAGCTGTTCGTCTGTCGGCGCGTTGTACCCGTACCGGCGATTCGCTGGCTATCATGATGATCGATGTCGATCATTTTAAGTCCATCAATGACCGCTACGGCCACCAGACGGGCGACGAGGTATTGAGACGTCTGGCTGCGGTGGCGCAAAAAACGATCCGCAGCGACGACTACTTCGCCCGCTACGGAGGCGAGGAATTCTGTATTCTGCTGCCGTCCACCATCGAAAAAGATGCCTGGATATTGGCTGACCGCCTGCGCCAAACTTATGCAGGAATGGTGATGGAATTCGGCGGCGAGATTTTGCGCAGCACCATCAGTATCGGTGTGGCTGATTCAACTCATGCCGGATTGGAATTCACCGCGCTGGTAGCCGCCGCCGACCAGGCAATGTACCGGGCCAAACAGGAAGGCCGCAATCGGGTTATGATGTATTCTGCTTATTTATTTGTTTAGTATTGCGGCACCTCAATCCTATAAAAAAGCCGCTCGATTGGCTTCTACTGTCCTATCCACACATAACCTAAATTTAGATATTGTTCTCCCGCTAAACTGCCCTGTGCGGAACCGAAGTAACGGCATGAACATGTTTCAATAAATCAGGATTCCAATGC
Source organism: Methylobacter sp. Wu8 (assembly GCF_036440755.1). NCBI lineage: Bacteria > Pseudomonadati > Pseudomonadota > Gammaproteobacteria > Methylococcales > Methylococcaceae > Methylobacter > Methylobacter sp. Wu8. The sequence continues at coordinate 218,105 of NZ_JAZGVT010000075.1, forward strand.
GCAATTGCCCAGCCAAGCTGGTCGCTTAGCGGAGCTTGTTGCAATTCAACCGGCGGATTTTGCTTTAATAAGCCCAACAACTTAAAGATAACGCGATGAGGAGCAGTTAAGTCGACTGCCGTTGCCTGCGTCTGCTTGCTGAGCTTATAGCCTTGCTCGTCGACAATAACCGGGACATGCATATAGCCTGGCGTGGAAAGCCCCAGTAATTGCTGCAAGTAGATCTGTTTGGGTGTTGCATCCAGCAAATCGAAACCGCGGACGATATGGTTAACGCGTTGCAGGTCATCGTCAATCACTACGGCGAATTGATAGGCGATAATCCGGTCTTTGCGCTTTACGATGAAATCGCCGTCCTGCTCGGCAAGGTTATGGGAAATCAGGCCTTGCAGCTCATCCTGAAACGTAATGATGCGGCTGTCAGCCTTAATACGCAATGCGTGAGGGACATCGGGCGGGGCTTGCCGGTCTCGGCAAATGCCGGGGTAAATATCGGGCCGCGCCTGCTCTCTACCGCCGGTTGTCAGTTCTTTTCTGCTGCATGTACAAGGATAGATCAGCTTGTTTTTTTGTAAGTCGCTGATAATGTCGTTATAAATATCGATATACCGGCTTTGGTAATAAACCGTACCGTCCCAATGCAAACCAAAGATTTCCAGAGTTTCCAAAATCGCATCGGCGGAACCTTGTACATTTCTGGGGGTATCGAGATCATCAATGCGCAAAAGCCACTGGCCTTGTTGTGAGCGGGCTTGAAGAAAACCGGCAAGAGCCGTGTAAAGAGAACCGAGGTGTAAAGGGCCGGTAGGCGAAGGCGCAAACCGGCCGATGATGGGTTGTTTATCCAGACTTAACCCATTTGTTTTTCGCGGATTTCATCGAGTGTTTTGCAATCGATGCACAACGTGGCGGTAGGTCTGGCTTCCAGACGGCGTATGCCGATTTCAATGCCGCAAGACTCACAATAACCGTAATCTCCCGATTCAATTTCTTTAAGGGCTTCGTCAATTTTCTTGATCAGCCTACGCTCGCGATCACGGGTCCTTAATTCCAGACTGAATTCCGATTCCTGGGACGCACGGTCATTAGGGTCAGGAAAATTAGAAGCATCGTCCTGCATGTGATGCACGGTACGGTCTACTTCGTGCATTAACTCAGCTTTCCAGTTTTTAAGAATAGTCTCAAAATGTTTCAATTGAGCGCTATTCATATATTCTTCGCCCCCTGTTTCTTGGTAAGGCTTAAAACTGAAAGGTGATGCGCCAGTTTTAGAACTATCGGTCATCCATTAACTCCTAAGACAAGATTAAATAAAACCGCGCATTTTTAGCAGAATAGCAACCGGATAGCAAGGTTTATTGGTATGATCCACCTCTTTTGTGATTAGTGTCAATTATAATGAACTTACGGCTGGCGAAGCGGACTCAGGAGATCACCCCCTTTTATGTGATGGCGCTGTTGCGGCGCGCAAAACAATTGGAGGCACAGGGTAAGGATGTCATTCACATGGAAATCGGCGAACCTGATTTTGCTACGCCGCAGGCCATTGTTGAAGCGGGCGTCAGGCAACTTAAAACCGGCGAGGTGAAATATACGCCGGCGGCAGGATTGTCCGAGCTGCGTGAAAAAATAGCCGAGTTTTATCGGCAGCGTTATTCAGCCGCTGTAGACAAGGAACGCATTTTCGTAACGCCAGGCGCCTCAGGGGCGTTTCTGTTGGCGCTGGGAACAAGCCTTAATCCGGCAGAAGAACTGTTGATGGCCGACCCCTGTTACCCCTGTAACAGCAATTTTATTAAGTTGTTCGGCGGCCAAGCCAGAACCATTCCGGTCGATGCGGCTAGCCGTTATCAACTGACCGCGGCACAGATCAAACAGCATTGGACCAAAGCCACCAAAGGTGCGTTGATTGCATCGCCGTCAAACCCGACCGGCACGCTGATTGCTCCAGATCAATTGAAACAGGCCGTACACACCGTGAACGAGTTAGGCGGCTGCTTTTATTCCGATGAGATTTATCATGGCCTGGTTTATGATGAAAATGCTTCATCGGCGCTGGAATTTAGTGACAATGTGTTTGTGATCAACAGTTTCTCCAAGTATTTCGGCATGACCGGCTGGCGCGTCGGTTGGTTGATCGTACCGGAGGAATTTGTCGATGCGACCGAAAAACTGGCGCAGAATATATTTATCGCCACCGCAACCCATTCGCAATATGCCGCATTAGCGGCGTTTGACGAGCACACGCAGGCCGAGTTGGAGCATAGACGCGCCGAATTTGAAATGCGGCGTGATTTTCTGTATGACGCCTTGTTGCGCCTGGGCTTTGAAATCCCGATCAAACCCGATGGCGCATTTTATATTTACGCCAATTGCGCCAAATTTACCGATGACAGCTATCAGTTCGCGCTGGATCTGCTGGAAGCTGAAGGCGTTGCCGTAACGCCGGGGAAAGATTTCGGCCTCAATGAAGCAAACCACCATATCCGGTTTGCTTATACGACGTCTATCGATAGAATGTCCGTTGCCATGCAACGTTTAGAAAAATTTATTAACAAGGGATGACTATGTCCATAAGACAAGTATCAGCATCAGAATTAAAAACCCGAATCGAAAATGAACCGCATCTGTTTTTGCTGGATGTCAGGGAACCCAATGAGTTTGAATACGCCAGGATAAAAAACAGCGTTTTAATTCCGCTTAATCAAATTCCGCAAAGACTGGGGGAGTTGAACCCACAACAGGAAATTGTGGTGATTTGCCATCATGGCGTGCGCAGCCAACAGGCCTGCATGTATCTTTCCCATTCAGGATTTAAGAATATTGCAAATTTGACCGGCGGAATCGATGCCTGGTCTTGCGATTGCGACAGCTCAGTACCCCGATATTAGATAACGGCAACGCATCAGAGATAAAACCGTTCAATGCGTCGTTTAGCGCTTTATTTAAAACCGTCTTGCTTGAACTTCTCCAATTGCTTCTTAAAGCCTTTCCTATCAAACAGGTAGTATAAAAAAATCAGTAAAAACGGCCAAAACATATAGCCCAGCAATTTCAATGCAGTCCAAATTTCCATAGTTACCCCCTCGTTTTGTTCTATATTTTGCTTGCTCGCACTTTGTCATATTTTGGATTCCAAGCTTTGCCTCGCCTGCGGGCAGCACATCGCAGTGTTGCAGGCAAAGCCTTGCACTCCCTCGCTAATCCGATACCGAAAGCATCTCCAAGGCCAACAGCGCCATGTTTTTCGAACCGCCGCCCTGCCCTAACTGCCGTTTAACCTGATTCAGGTTTTCGCGCATTTGATCGGCATAGGCTTTATCGGTCAGGATTCGCAATACTTCAACCGACAGGTTTTCGGCTGTTGCATCGTGCTGGATCAGTTCTTTGATGATGCTTCCGCCCGACACGATATTCGGCAGGCCTATAAAAGGCGTATTCACCAGCCATCGGCCCAACCAGTAGGTGACCGAAGACAGCTTATAGGCAATGACCATCGGAACGGTCAACAACGCAATTTCCAACGTCGCGGTTCCTGAGGTCGTCATCACCGCGTCGCAGCATTGAATGACGTCATAAGGCTGATTTTTTATTACCGTGATTTTAAGCGGAGACTGGCGGATATAGCTTTCAAGCAACGCATCGCTGATTGAATCGGCTTGCGGCAAGATAAACTGGCATCCGGGTAAACCGGACTGCACTTTTTCGGCAGCCGCCAGCATGACCGGCAACATGCGCTTGATTTCGTTGGCGCGGCTGCCGGGCAACAAACCGACTATCGGCTTGTTTTTGTCCAATCCGAAACGGGTTAAATCTTCATCTTTGCTGTAACGGGCATGGACTTTATCTACCGAGGGATGTCCCACGTAGCGCACCGGCACTTTTTCGGCGTCGTAATAAGCCGTCTCGAACGGGAAGATCACCGCCATCATATCGATAACTTTGCCGTAAGCCACGACCCGCCCCGGACGCCACGCCCATATCTGGGGACTTACGTAAAATAAGACTTTAATGCCCTGCTGTTTGGCGTAACGCGCCAGTTTGAAGTTGAATTCCTTGTAATCCACGCAAACCAGCAAGTCGGGGCGTTCGCTTGCAACCAGTTGTTGCATCAATTTTAACGCGCGGCGGATTTCGGCATAGTGTTTGATGACTTCAACCACGCCAATGACGGCGATATTGGCTGAGTCATAGCGAATATCGATGCCCGCCTGAGCCATTTTTGCGCCGCCCATGCCGATACCTTTAATGTCCGGCTGCCGTTTTTTCAGTTCGAGGAACATATTGGCGGCATGCTGGTCGCCGGATGACTCTCCGGCGCTGAATAGGATTTTTAAAGGATTCAAGGTTCAAGGCTCATATGAAAAATCATTTCGTCCACGACAGACACAAAAAGCACGAATTAGAATTTATGACTTATTCTTAATTACCATGAAGGACATGAAGATAATGAAGAAAGAGACCAATCGATTTTTCGTATAAGACGATTGGTTATGTGTCCTGCTCAAAGCAAAGCTTAGTTTTTATGAATTCGTTTCAATATAACATCTGAAGCAAATACATATATCTTCAAGTCCTTCACGATCTTCATGGTAAAAATAAATAACATTTTGGGAATCAGCACCCGAATGGCGATTGACTGTTTTGCAACCCTAGTTTTCGTGTTTTTATGCGTCTTTCGTTGACAACTGTTATTACGCTGCCGTCAAAACATCCCGAATAACACTCACAATCTCCCTGATCGAGTCATCCTCAAGGAACGGGCAAATCGGCAATGACATACAGTTGGCCGCAACAAATTCCGTCACCGGTAAGCTGACGTTGGCATATTCCTGTTTAAACACATTCTGCCGGTGCAAAGGCACGGGATAATACACGGCACAGGCGATTTGCTTATCCTGCAAAGCCTTCATCACCTCGTCGCGACGGTCGCACAGCAAGGTGTATTGATGATAAACGTGTTCACCCAGACTATTTTCAAACGGCGTAGTCAGCGGCAAATCGGCCATCAACTCCGAATAAAGACGCCCGACATGACGGCGGCCTTGATTGTATTGGTCGATACGTTTTAATTTGGCCCTTAATATCACCGCCTGCATTTCATCAAGACGGCTGTTATAGCCGATCACATCATGGTAATAACGGACATCCGAACCATGATTGTGCAGCATTTTAAGTTTTTTCGCGGTCTCGTCGGAGTTGGTGACGACCAGCCCGCCATCGCCGAATGCACCCAGATTCTTGCTCGGAAAAAAACTGAAGCCGGCAGCATGACCGATAGCGCCGGTTTGTTTGCCGTTGATGCTTGCGCCGAACGACTGGCAGCAATCTTCAATCAGTTTCAGGTTATGTTGGTCGCATAGTTGCTTAATCGCCGTCATATCCGCCGGTTGGCCGAACAAATGCACCGGCATAACCGCTTTGGTTTTTGGCGTAATGGCTTTTTCTATCGCTTCCGGTGAGATATTAAAAGTCTTTGGATCTATATCGACGAAAACGGGAATCGCACCGACATATTTGATGGCTTCCGCGGTAGCAATAAACGTAAAAGCGGTGGTGATTACTTCATCGCCTGCACCGATGCCTTCGGCAATCAATGCAAGATGTAGCGCATCGGTTCCCGACGCCACGGCTATCGCATGTTTAACACCCAGATACTCGGCTGTTTCTTTTTCAAAGGCTTGAACATTAGGGCCTAATATAAACGAACAATTTTCGATTGTTTCAGCCAGCCCGCGCTCAATTTCGTCTTTAATTTCGGCGTATTGAGCCTTAAGATTTACCATTGGTATCATGTTTCGTTGCCTATTATCTATTTTTGAAATCTTTCGTTGATATGTTCTATATATTTATCACGAAGAGCACAGAGTCCACGAAAAATGAAATATAAAACTTCGTGTTCTTCGTGTTCTTCGTGGTTAACAAAACATGTTACAGAATTTTATAATTGGTTATTTATCGCCTAATAACCGGGTAATGGCTATCGCTGTTTCCAGCGCTCTTTTTCCCGCCTCACCGGAAACCAGCGGATTGTCGCCGGTATGGATGCAGTTAACGAAATGCTTGATTTCTTCGAGCAGGGCGTCGCCGCTTTCAAAAACCGACTCTTCGGTTTCTATTTCAGGAATACCGGGGAACATTTCGCCTTTACCGGTGCGGTGTTTGGTTAAAATACGGTTCTGGAAATCCACCGAGACGTAGGAAGACGGCCTGAACATGCGCATTTTGCGCTCCATCTTCATGCTGATCCGGCTGGCCGTCACATTGGCCACACAACCGTTTTTAAACAGCAGCCTGGCGTTCGCAATATCGGTGCCTTGCGTTAATACCGCGGTGCCGCTGGCGTCGATGCGTTCCACCTCGGAATCGACCAAGGCCAAAATAATGTCGATGTCATGGATCATTAAATCCAGCACGACGCTGACATCGTTGGCGCGCGGATTAAACGGCGACAACCGGTGGGATTCAATAAACAGCGGCTTTTCTTCTTTGTCCAGGCCCAATACCGCCGGATTAAAGCGTTCCAGATGCCCCACCTGCAAAATCAGATTCTTTTCCTTGGCAATGGCGATCAATTCGTCGGCTTCTGCAACCGTCACGGTAATCGGTTTTTCAACCAGCACATGAGCGCCCGCATTCAGAAAATCCCTGGATACCTTGTGGTGCAGCGTCGTAGGGACAACGATGCTGACTGCATCGACTTTACCTAACAGAGACTGATAGTCTGTCAACGCTGTCGCACCGTACTGTTCGGCGACTTCCTTCGCTGCCGCCTCATTTATATCGACCACGGCAACCAGCTCACAGTCAGGCAGCGACGCATATTTTTGTGCGTGAAACTTGCCCAGGTAACCCGTACCGATAACAGCGCATTTTAATTTTCTCATACGATTATTTATATCCGTTCTACTTACGCCCCAGCGGTAAGGGCCACATAATCGTCAGTATTGTAAACTATCGCTATGTATTCAGAAAATTTTGTACTTGGCAGTTATCGCAATTGGTTTTTGATGTTATGATCAAACCAACATTCAAATTTGACCGGCCGCTCTCAGCATCTTCCTGAATATTCATCAGATTTCGCTTACATCATACCAATAAAACCGCAGCCTATAAGGAAGATGTCATGACCGACAAAGACAAGGACGATATCAAACTCATAAAAAAAGCGGCTCAATCAATTCTGAAGGATGAAATCAAACACCTTAACATTGTATCTCCTGTCGCCCTTAAGCTATTAAGGCTAAGCAATGACGACAACACCAAGATCGAGAGCTTATCCCAGCTGATAGAAACAGAACCGGTGTTGGCCGCAAAAATTCTAAATCAGGTTAATTCCGTTGCATACGCCCTTCCTACTAAAATAACCTCGATTAACCGCGCAGTCAGCATGCTGGGATTTTCTACCGTGCGCCAACTCGCACTAACCCTGCAATTTCACAGCAAGCTGACACAACAAAACTCAACAAAATCATTCGATTTATTATTTTTCTGGCAACATTGCCTGTATGTAGCCTTATTGAGCAGGAGAATAGCCGTCGCACTTAAGTACCCTGACCCGGATCTGGTTTACACGGGAGGACTTATCCACGATATTGGCAAAGTGGTTCTGGAAAACCATGGCCGCGTGACTTACAGTGATTTTATTGCTTCGATTGGCAATAACAAACATTCGACCCAAGAACAAGAACGCAGCTTTTTCGGAATAACGCATACCGACATGGGCCATGTTTTTTGTCTGGAATGGCAATTGCCGGCATCCGTCACCGCAATCGTTGCCTGTCACCATAACCAGCCGACTGAAACCTCACGGTTCGCAGAATTTAAAACGGAAATCGCCATCGTTGCCTTTGCAAACTATATAGCCTGGATACAGGGCATTGGCTCGGCTAACTACGATAGCCACCCGACATTACAGAGCGCTTTGCTCCAAACCCTTGGCATTGACCGGCTGAATCTTGAAACGCTACTGCAACAGGTAGATCAGGACATGCAAAGCACTCAAGAATTCTATGATACCCATCTGCCCGGTTTAACCACGTTACGGGCCACACTGGTCAAAGCAACCATTAATCTAAGCCAGATAAGCGAGGCTAAAGCTTTTACCGCCGACACATCCAACAGGAAATCATCCTGTTTGACAGCGCCCCATCACAGCCTTAACCCTAAGGACTTTATACCCCGAACGTTAGAAGCATTACAGGACGAGTTTTCTTTTGATCGCAGCATGATGTTCATGATCGATCCTAAGCGCCGCTGTCTGATTGCATCATACTGGTGGCCGAAATCAATATTGCCGACGGAACTGCAACCCTTTGAAGTCGACATTAGCGGCATTTCCGGTTTGTTGTTAAATTGTTTACGCGCAAAAAAAGCCGTCATCATCAATGCCAAAACAGAGCCTGGTAATTCCATCATTCAACGCTTGAAGACTACTGAGTTTATCGCTATACCCGTGTTACATCATAACAATCTGGTCGGTTTGCTTTACGCCGATAATTCACTGTCAGAAAAACCGATGCATGAACAATTACTGCCGGAAATCATGCCCATTGCCTATGAATTGGGGATTGCGATGTTTAATGCCAAACAATATGGCCAGGAGAAAAAGCACGCGCAACTCGATCACTTAACGCAATTGTTCAATAAACGAATGGTCAACAATTTCCTGGTCGAGACTTTTCAAGAGGATGCGTCCATTCTGGCAAATATCGCCGTTGGCTTTATCGATATAGACAAGTTCAAGCTGCTTAATGACAACTGCGGACATCAGGCTGGGGATGATGCATTAAAGATTGTTGCCGATATTTTGCGCCATTCAATCCGCCCAGGAGATTTCATCGGCCGCTATGGAGGAGAAGAATTTTTATTCGTACTTAAAAATACCAATGAGGCCGGGGCCAAAGGTTACGCCGAACGCATCCGATCGGAAATTGAGCGTCGCGGCAAGATTCTAAGTCAGCGGTTTCATGGTCAAATAATGACGGTCAGCATCGGCGTAGCCATGTATAGCCCGCGCTATGGTCGATACGCCGACATGATCGAAGCCGCCGACCAAGCTATGTACCGGGCAAAAAATGAAGGCAGGAACAGAGTTGTTCTGCTGTCCGACAAAAAATAACAGCAACGCCGACGACTTTCAGTATGAATCAACAGCGCCCAAATCCAATGTTTTAGGTTGAGAACGATTCTCCAGCCGCGAGAGGCGTTTAAAACTCCAAAGTATCCGTTTGGACGTTCGCATCAAAACTAAACGCATAGACAAATTCAGTATGTGGCCGACCCAGAAAAAAAATCACTACCGTCCCAAACGCCGTTCAGTTTCCAACACCCGTTGCGTCGTCTGTAGCACGGTATCTGGATTCAGACTCATAGAGTCTATGCCGACCTCCACCAAAAACTCCGCCATCTCGGGATAGTCGGACGGTGCCTGTCCGCAAAGACCGCAATGCCGGCCGTTGCGCCGCGAACCGTCAACGGCAAGACGGATCATTTCCTTAACGCCGGGGTCGCGCTCGTCAAAATCTTCGGCGATGATTGCGGAGTCGCGGTCTACACCCAAGGTAAGCTGGGTCAAGTCATTGGAACCGATAGAAAAACCGTCAAAACACTTGGAAAAAGCATCGATTTGAATGACGTTATTGGGAATCTCACACATCACGTAAATTTCCAGTCCCTGTTCGCCGCGTTTCAAACCGAGCTGCGCCATGTAATCGAGCACTCGTTCGGCTTCCTGTACGCGGCGGCAAAATGGGATCATCAAAATCACATTGCTTAAACCCATCTGCTCGCGCACCCGTTTCATGGCCTTACATTCCAACGCAAAACCTTCTGCGTAAGCGGGGTGGATGTAACGCGATGCGCCTCGAAAACCAATCATCGGATTGGCTTCATCGAATTCAAACCAGCGCCCGCCGAGCAAGGTAGCGTATTCGTTGGTTTTAAAATCAGACATGCGCACGACGACAGGTTTGGGATAAAACGCGGCGGCAATGGTTCCGACGCCTTCCGACAGCTTCTGGACAAAGTAATCTTCAGCGCCGGCATAATTGCGCGTTAATCGGGCCAACTGCTCCCGCTCACCGGCATCCTGCACTCGCTCCGGGTGTATCAGCGCCATAGGGTGCGCCTTGATGTATTCGGTGATGATGAACTCCATCCGAGCCAATCCCACACCGTCATTCGGCAGGAAGCTGGTTTTAAAGGCCAGTTCGGGATTGCCGATATTGAGCATGATTTTGGTTTTCGGGCGTTGCAGCTCCGACAGATCAGTGGTTTTAATGTCGAAACCGAGAATACCGGAATAAACTTTGCCCGCATCGCCTTCGGCACACGACACCGTAACCGGGCTGTTATTTTTAATCATCGTCGTGGCGTTATCGCAGCCGACAACGGCCGGGACGCCCAATTCGCGCGAGATAATCGCTGCATGACAAGTACGCCCGCCACGATTGGTGACTATCGCCGAAGCTATTTTCATGACCGGTTCCCAATCCGGCGTCGTCATATCGGCAACCAGCACATCCCCGGCTTTAAAGCTGCTTAGCTGCTCGACATTATCGATAATCCGCGCATTGCCCGTGGCAATCTTGCTGCCCACCGCATGCCCCGTGATCAACGGCTCTGCTTTCTGGTTAAGGCTGTATTGTTCCAGAACCATGCCGCGTAATTGGGAAACCACGGTTTCTGGACGCGCCTGTACAATATACAACGTACCGTCAAGACCGTCTTTCGCCCACTCCATATCCATCGGTTTGGCCTGACCTGCTTTGGCGCTGTAATGCTTTTCTATTTTAATGGCGTAATCGGCAAGAGTCAGGACATCGGCATCGTTGATACAAAAGCGATTGCGTTCTTCGGCAGAGGTCACGATATTGCGGGTAGATTCGCGGGTGCGTCCATCGCTGTAAACCATCTTTATTTTCTTTGAACCCAAGGTCCGCCTTAATACCGCTCGATGGCCTTGTTCAAAAGTGGGTTTATGCACATAAAACTCGTCGGGGTCTACCGCGCCTTGCACGACATTTTCACCCAGGCCATAGGCTCCGGTAATAAACACCACATCTTTGAATCCCGATTCGGTGTCCAGCGAAAACATCACGCCACTGGCGTCCAGATCCGAGCGGACCATTTTCATAATACCTATCGATAAGGCCAGTTTGAAATGATCGAATCCTTGATCGACCCGGTAGTGGATGGCCCGGTCGGTGAACAGGCTGGCAAAACAGCGCTTGCAGGAATCCAACAGCGCCTGATCCCCGCGTATATTCAGGTAAGTATCCTGTTGTCCGGCAAAACTGGCGGTCGGCAAATCTTCGGCGGTGGCGGAACTGCGCACCGCAACGCTTAAATCATCGCCATACTGTTTTTTCAATTGATTAAAGGCCTCGATAATTTGCTGCTCAAGGTCTTCAGGAAAAGGTGCGGCGTAGATTGTTTCCCTTGCTTTACGTGCACGTTTGGCAAGATCGGCGACATCGTCAGGATTTAAATCATCCAATGCCTGATGCAGCGCCTCCCAGCTATGCGTTTGGTCCAACACATAGCGGTAAGCCTCCGCGGTCACGGCAAAACCGTTTGGAACTTGGATGCCTTGCGGCGTCAATTCCCTGTACATTTCGCCTAACGAGGCATTCTTGCCGCCTACGAGAGATACATCTTCAATCGTTAATTCATTAAACCAACGGATATAATTTGCTTGCTCAGACATCATAGCTCCTTAAACGAATGATCTGCTTGATTGACAGCTTACCGGGATTTATTCAATTCGTTAGCTAAATAACCATATTTATTATATGTGACACTATGTCACATTATCGTTTTGCTTTCTCGTTGATAGCATATCAATATGCGCTCTTACTTACCCCCACTTGTGGTAAGCGGGAGCTTAATCGTTTATTAGGCACCCTTTTTTTTTGGATTTTTCCGCTGGCTTCAGCATTCAAATTTGCCAATCAACCGTCTGTACTGTTTTCCACAATTCCTGTGTATAACTTTGTGCATAAGCTATAAATAACACCGCCCAGATTCGATAAAACCTAACTCTTCGTTGAATTGTAGTATTTTTATACAAAAATAATTTTTTTATTAAATATCAACAAATTGGATTTGCGTAATTTTTGATGCATGAAATCCACCTAAAACTTGACATCTCATTTATTGCAACAGAATTAACTGTGCATAAACTACATTTAACGTCTCTTAAGCTTGTCAGCCCAAACAGCTAATCACGTTGATTGCGATCAATATTGCAGCGCCCTTACCCAAAACACAGGGAATGAGAGGGGCAAACCATACCAACTATATCCCATTGAGAGACATTTGATTCAACGGTTTACCTCGATATACCGTGTTAGTGGCTGGAAACAAAAAGGGCGCTAGATTAATAGCGCCCTTGAAGGTCTAAAAAAGCATGCGTTTGACTAGATAAAGCTAATTCATCTCAAACTAGCTATCCACAACACTAATGCGGAAACGTTAAAAAATCTAATTGATCCGTCTCTTCTTTGAAAGTAACTGATCGATTAAACAGCGATACCTACCTGTAAAGCATCAAACCAGTCTAAAAACCGTTTAACATCATCGCCTTTAAACATCCGTCCATGCTGTGGAGCTAAAATATCAATATCCAGATTTCTTACCCGTTCAATCCAGACTCTTTTGGCCTGATTTGACGGCATCCACCGCTGATGCCAATACCGCATTTTCTCTACATGCGCGGCAAAATTCTCAACGAAAACAGGTGCATCAGGACCCTCGATAGCGCCACCCACATCCCCAGACATCAGAATCTTAGCTTGCGGATCATAAATGTGAAAATTCCCGGATGAGTGCAAATAATGAGCAGGGATAATCTGTAATTCCACAGACTCCAATTTAATTGTTCCGCCGTTATCCGGAATAGCCACGTATTCTATTGATTCACAGCTGTAATGCCGCAAAAAACCTTCCCAAATCGCCGGCGCATGGAGCTTGGCATTTGTTAACGCCTGATCCCATAAACCCAGCGACGAGATCACATCAGGATCCTGATGCGAAGCGAACAGATCCGTTATTTGATCTACAGGTGCATGATGTAACACAGCCGCCATCATCGGGGCAAACAGTTCAGCGCCACCCGGATCTAAAAGCAGACAGCGGTTGGCCGTGCGTACTACATATTGGTTGGTATCGATTACATTATTGGGCTTGCCTTCATCCCTTCCAAACATAATCCATTGATGCGATCCTTCATATATCTTGGTCGTTTTCATAAAAAACAATGCCTTTTAAGTTAAGCTATTCAACTATTGCGATAAATGGATAATGCGATCCTACAACGCTGCACATTATCATGAATGGTATGTGCGGCTTTATCCACACTTTCAGCAACCGCCTGCAAACTCTGCAAATATTCACCTGCTTGTGATGCTTCAATTCTTGAATTTGCTGCAATAACCCGAGCGGCGCGTGCATGATGCATCACGGCTTCGAGCTGGCCTAACAGTTGCGAGACATCCCGTTTAAACTGCCTTTGGCAATCTTGCATTGACAGCCTTGCATGATCTACAGGCTCCTGCATCGATTTAGCATAGGGGGCATCTTCAGCCATTTTTGCCGCCAGCTCGAATTTATTATACGCAACCGTTTTTTGGTATTCATCGACAGTTAAGCGATATAACACTAAGGCATAGATATTGATATTGGTAACCAGTTCAATTGTTTCTTTAGCCAATTCATTAATGAAATCAGTAATCGGTTGAAATCCTTTTGCTTTATCTCCAGCCCTAAATGCAATAGCCTTGGCGTTGGCCGCAGCTAATGATATTTCTTTAGCCACCACCATGACCGCACTCAACTCCGAGGTAATGGAAGCTACTGCAATAAATTGTGATTTAGTCTGATTAGTCATAGTTAATTACACAGCGTGAAAAGTAACATTTTTAGAATCCTGTATATGACGCAATACATTATTATTCTGTCATGGTAAGTTCTAATGAAATATATCTATATAAAGAACGTTGCCCATTACATCGGAAAAAAGCTGGTAATATAATTTAAAAGAACTTTGGCAGCATATTCCGGTTAACCAAGCTTAACCAAGCTTAAAATCTTATGCGAAACCTCTTCTAACGGCACCACGTAGTCGGTGCAACCCAATTTAAATGCGGCCCCCGGCATGCCCCAAACGACACTGGACTGCTCATCCTGAATAACCGTCTTAGCACCCGCATCGTGCATTTCTTTCATGCCCATTGCTCCATCAGCCCCCATACCCGTCAATAACACGCCCACGGCATTTGCACCCGCACATTGAGAGACTGAGCGAAACAGGACATCAACTGCGGGTTTATGGCGATTGACAGGCAAACCATCGCTCAAATGAATAATGTATTTACCTCCCTCTCTAATCACCAGCATATGCTTGTCTCCCGGCGAAAGATAAATATTACCCGGCTCAACCGTCTGACCATGCTTGGGAATACACGCTGACATTTCCGTTGCCAAATCAATATGCCGGACAAATGACTGACTGAATGCAGCCGGTAAATGTTGAGTTATTAAAAGAGGCGGCGTATTTGCCGGCAGCCCTTTAACGACAGCTTTAATCGCTTCAGTTCCCCCCGTTGATGCGCCTAAGGCAATTATCTTGTTGGTGGGGCTGATATGAGTTTTTACAGGTGCTGGTTTCAGAATAACATCGACTGAATGTTTTTCTGGAATCTCGGGAGAAGCTGGCGCGGAACTTTTGGGTTTGATCGCTCTATCATGAACGGCCCCGACTTTAGCCTGCGCAGCAACGATGACCTTTGAAATAATTTCATCGGCGTATTCGTTTAACGTGTTAACAACATCGACTTTAGGCTTAGCAATAAAATCTACCGCGCCCAATGCCAAAGCATTTAAAGTAGCCTCCGCGCCATGTTCCGTAAGCGTGGAGATCATTACAACCGGAGTTGGTCTTAAGCGCATCAAGTTGCTCAAGAAAGTTATCCCGTCCATGTGCGGCATTTCAATATCCAGCGTCAATACATCTGGATTTAATTGTTTAATCATTTCCCTGGCAATAAGAGGATCCGCTGCTGCACCGACTACCTCAATATCGGGGGAGGAACTTAAAACTTCAGTCAGTATTTTCCTGATTAATGCTGAATCATCAATGATCAATACGCGTATCTTACCCATAAACTCACTCTAAAAGAAGCCGATCATCACCGTCAATAGGTGCATTTTTAATATTGATTGCTACTACTTTACCTTAAGCAATTACATCATTCCTAGAATTTATGGAGTTTTTATCCTGGCATACACATATATTTCTCCGTGTAATATCCAACCCTGCCGCTCCAGAATTTCTGATTGCAGACCATTATTCAAGTCTTCTAATATTAGCCTGTGACGCTACTATGACCTTGGCAATTATGTCATCAGCATAGTCATTCAATGCATTTTCCACGTCAATTGTCGGTTTAGCTATAAAATCTACCGCACCTAATTCCAGCGCAGTTAAAGTAACTTCAGCATTACTTTCTGTAAGCGCTGAAATCATGACAACAGGCATAGGCCGAAGCCGCATCAAATTGCGCAAAAAAGTTATCCCATCCATACGTGGCATTTCAATATCCAAAGTCAACACATCCGGATTTAATGCTTTAATCATCTCTCTGGCAATAAGAGGATCTTCTGCCGCGCCAACCACCTCAATATCTGGAGACGAATTTAAAATCTCAGTCAGTACCTTTCTGATTAACAATGAATCATCAATAATCAATACACGTATTTTATTCATTGTATACTCTTAAAAAAGCTCAACATCACCCTCAACAGGCGCGTTTTTAATATTGTTAAAATACTGTCGCTCTCTTCTTACAATTGTATCATTATGCAAATGCTCGATTTTCTTCATTCCAACTTTCCCTGTCCGAGGGAAATAAATTATTTTTCGGGGATAAATATCGCCTAAATCCTGGGATAATAAGGGCAAACCTTCTGTGTCAATATAATCCAAAATAAAATCAATATTTTTCTGGCCGACATCTGTCAAGGTTGGAATAATTTTACCGCCGCCAAACACTTTAACTTCCAAGTTTTTCCTTTTGCCGCCATTCCTCAAAATAGTGTTAATTAAATGCTCCATAGCATAATTTCCATAGCGGGTTGCATTACCAACCACCGCTTCATTACCCTGTTTCAGCTTATCCGCTGTAGTTTCGGGCAACATAAAATGATTCATTCCACCCAATCCTGATACCTTATCCCGGATGCAGGCCGATATGCAAGAGCCTAATACTGTTGTAATCAATTCGTCCTCTTGGGTCACATAGTATTCGCCGGGCAAAATTTTTGCGGTGACTACTCCACGTTCCTTATCCATATACCTGTTAATGTGTTCAAAGCCATCAATGGAGGCTGGACCAATATCATTGCTAGTACTCATTAGTGCTTATGTATTTTTCCTGTAACTGGTACATGCAACCAACTCGAATTCATTGGATAGCTGGTTTAATGATTCCGAATGTCCGATAAACAACCATGACCTACTCGACAACATTTGAGCATATCTTTGTGCAAGTAATGTCTTTGTTTCACGGTCAAAGTAAATTAAAACATTACGACAAAAAATAAAATCAAAATGACACTTCATTGGCCAGTCTTGCATCAAATTTAATTTTTTAAATTGAATAATTTGTTGTAATTGAGGCCTTACTTTTACTTGGCCAGACTGTGATGATTTACCTCGCATAAACCATCGCTTGAGTATATCTTCTGGTAAATCACTGACGCGATCTTCCGTGTAGATACCTGCCGATGCTGTTTGTAAGACATTGGTATCCAAATCAGTTGCTAAAATTTTAATGTCCCAGTCAGCGGGTACATTTTCCAATAAAGTAATCGCCAAAGAATAAGGCTCCTCTCCGGTAGAGCAGCCGGCGGACCATACCCTGATTTTTCTGGAGTTTTTATTTCTAACTAAAATTTCAGGGATAACAACGTCACGGACATAATCAAAATGATGCATTTCCCTGAAAAAGGCAGTCAAATTGGTTGTTATGGCGTTAATAAACTCAGTAAACTCGTGCTCAGGATAATTTTTAAGATACTGGCAATATTCCTTGAAATCCGCCAACCCAAGTTTCCTTACCCGCTTTGACAGTCTCGAATAAAACATATCAAATCTTTCATCAGGAACCTGAATACCTGAATGCTCATTGGACAGCTTTCTTAAAAAATTAAAATCATCAACAGTAAATTTAAATTCTCGATCCTTCTCAACAATGGCCATATAAACCGCTTCCTTTTTAATTACTCGTCATGAACGCCAAGTACGTCTAACAAGCCCAGCAATTTGGCAGACTCAACAAATCGTGGTGACGGGTAAATAATGGTTGCTTTCTTTTGCAATTTAACTTCATCTTTTTTCAATGAAACCAATAGCTGCAGTGTGGCTGTGTCTATTGACGATACATCAGATGCATTTATTTCAATTTCATCGTAAGCGCCCAACAAATTCTTCAACTTTTCGTGCAGCTTAACGACATTCTGAATAGTCAATGTAGAATCTAAATCAATTTGCGACCCATCCATTTCCTCTGAAACAGAATCCTCGGCAACTGCTCCTGAACCGTCTAATGCATCTACTTTTGCCCAGTTACCTTCTCCATCCATGCTGTCATCACCCCTTTCTTCTATAAAAACGCTGTCGCTATCGATCTCATCTATTACTAATTCATTTTCTTTAGTTATATTTAAAATCACAATTTCTTCGGCATTTTCAATCAAATCATCCGAGTAATCATCGGTCATCGTGACATCATTATCACAGCCTGCGTCTTCAGGTTTATTGCTATCCAAATATACCTTATCGATTGTTTCTTCAACTTTATCAACATCGCCGTCCATCCACGCTAGAGGATCGTACCCGATTAAATCATTTTCTTCACTTGTTGCCATACATCACCTTGTCTTCAAGAAAATCATGAGCAAGGCTACGAAAATCCCTTGCCGAACGACTTTTCGGACTATATTCTAAAATCGTTTTACCAAAGCTGGGACATTCTGCAAGCAGCGCTGTCTCTCTAATGACTGTCGCCAATATTTGCTCAGGAAAATGCGTAAGCAGAATATTTAACACCTGGCTCGATATTCTTCTATTAGGCGAATATCGAGACATCACTAATAGTGTTTTAAATTTCCTTTTCAAAGCCTTTTCGAATCTCTTAATCGTACCCATTAAATGAGATAAACCTTGCAACGCAAGAAAATCGCTGGCCATAGGAATTAAAATCTCATCAGCAGCAATCAATGCATTCGCAACTAGCAATCCCGAAGATGGGGGACAATCAATAAAAACAAAGTCCTGATCATTAAGACTTTCATGTAAGGCATCTTTTAACAAAACACCACGAGGCGAACTATTGCTCGTTAGGTGTTCAATCTCTTTAAGCTTTGATCCTGATGTAATGAGCTGCAAATTATCCCTGACAGAAATAAGTTGCTGATGAACTTTTTTCTCTTTCAGCATAGCCTCATCAATACCACCAATCCCCTGTGTTGTTACACCTAAAGAAACTGCTAAATGGCCTTGCGGATCAAGATCGATAGCCGTAACTTTTATTCCTAATTCTGCAATAGCATGACATAAATTCGCAGTAGTAGTCGTCTTTCCAACCCCACCTTTCTGATTAATTATTGCAACAATTCTCACCGTCACACCAAACTTTCAATACCCTCAACCTCATCGGGATTGAGCAATTTATCAACGTCTAAAAGCATAATCATCTTTTTCTTATACACATGCATACCTCGCATGTAACGCGTATCAATTTTTGAACCAAAATTTGGTGCTTTTTTGATATCCCCTAAGTTAATATCCAGCACATCAGAAACCGCATCGGCCACAATGCCCATAACAAACTGGTTTGCTCCATGTTCAACACAAAGCACAATAACTACTGTCTTAGGAGAATATTCACAGTGTTCCAGGGAAAAACGTTCTCGTAAATCAATAATGGGTACAACGGATCCGCGTAGATTCAATACACCTTTAACAAAAGCAGGGGTATTCGGTATTATGCGAACGGCTTCCCAGCCACGAATCTCTTGCACCTTTAAAATTTCGACGCCATAGGCTTCGCCTGCAAGTTGAAAGGTGAGAAATTGTTCTACCCGACTATTCACATCTGTTGTCATTGTTATAGTTTCCTGTCGGTTATATGGTTTTCAGTTTTTAACAACATTAAAACTCTTCCCATTCGTCGCTGCTATCACTTTTGAGTTTACTCGAAGATAATAAAGCAGGGGCTGCTACAGTTTTTTGCGTTGTTGCTCTTACTGGCGGTGCTACAAACGCCTTACTATGCCCGGATGACTTAGACATTGCCGAAACAGCCTTTGAATTGACTCTAAAAAAGCTAAGCAACTGGGTCATATTGGTAGACTGTTCACTCATAGCAATGCTACCTGCGGCGGCCTGTTCTGCCAAAGCCGCATTCTGCTGAGTAATGTCATCCATCTGGGAAACAGCCTGATTGACTTGCTCGATACCCGCTGATTGCTCTGAACTGGCGCTGGCAATATGGGCCACAATGTCGCCAACTTTCGCAACGCTTTCGACAATTTCAGTGAGCGCGGCCCCCGTCTCATTTACGAAAGCCGTTCCGGCACGGACTTTTTGCACGCTGTTCTGGATCAGCTCATTACTTTGCTGAGCCGCAGTTGCGCTACGTTGAGCCAAGTTGCGCACTTCTGTCGCCACAACCGAAAAGCCGCGCCCCTGTTCTCCCGCCCTGGCAGCTTCTACAGATGCGTTTAATGCCAACAGATTAGTTTGAAATGCAATTTCATCAATTACACCAATAATCTCAGCAATTTTATTGCTGCTCTCATTAATTTCCTGCATTGCTGCGATAGCTGAATTAACTACGCCTCCGCCTTTTTGGGCCAATTGACTTGCTAAATTCACAACCTCTGTTGCTTGAACTGTGTTCTGCGCATTATTTTTTACAGTACTGGCAAGCTCTTCCATGCTGGCAGCCGTTTCCTCAAGGCTAGCCGCTTGTTGCTCAGCTCGATGTGACAGGTTGTTATTACCGCTGGCCATTTCTTGTGATGAACTGTCTATAAAATCCGCAGCATCTCTGATTTGAATGATAAATTCACTGAGCTTTGCCAAGGTGCCATTAATATTACTCTTGCATTCAGCGTAGACACCTTGGTATTCGTTAGTAATAGCCGTAGTCAAATCGCCTTCAGCCATATTTTCCATTACTCTGTTAATATCGCTAAATACACTTTCAATGACATCGGTTAACTCATTGATGCCAACCGACAGCGCTTTCGTGAATCCCTGTTTGTCGTTTAGTTTTATCCGGGTACTTAAATCACCGGCTTTAACCCCTTGCACCAACCGATCAATTTCCTGCTCAATTAAAACCTCATGAGTTCTATCCTGCCATTCAGCAACATAACCAATACGTTCGCCATCGCTATTCACGGGACTAGCGATAATACTCATATGCCGACCGCCAATGACCAACTCCGCTTTGACTGATTCTTGTGCTTTTTGCAATACCCCGCTTCTAACTGTAGAGTGATACAAATCAACATTTGAACCCATCATCTTATCGGCGGAAAAATCAGGTAGTTCTTTGCGAAGATCACTTTCCGCTGCTTTGAACATCCTCTGAACACTGTCATTCATATAAATGATTTCAAAATTCTTGTTCGCTACCATGACAGGGGACTGCACATTATCCAGAGCCTGAGTGATACGTTTGGATTCTGCAAGGCCTTGCTTAAAATCAGCTAAATCCACGCCCAACTTGACTTCCATACAATACAAGCCACGTAAAAAATCGCCTAACTGATCTTCTCGTTTCAAGTTAACCTTGTTTCCGAAGCTGCCACTGCTCAGCCGATAACAAATAGTGATCGCTGTTTCCAGTGTATCGGTTATTACTCGAGTCATGTTAATGCTAAGTGCAGATGCTATCGCGGCTAACAAACCGACGCCTGCTAATAAGGCATACTCCCCGGTCAAAAATAATCGATACATCAAAAAAAAGATAGGCAGCAAAAAAGCGGCTACTGCAAAAGCATTTTTCTTCCCTATTGCAATTTCTCCTATAGACTTAGCTATTATTGCTAAACCTGTCGGCTTTAATTTTACTTCACCGGCGTTAATTTTTTTGTACAACAACTCGGCAGCTGGAATTCGGTCACGTTTTGGAGGATGTCGAACAGAAAGATACTCATAGACCTTTCCATCTTTAAATAACGGCATAGCATTGGCCTCGACCCAGTAATAGTCGCCGTTTTTACATCTGTTCTTTACCAGTCCTTGCCAAGGCCTAAGTTGTTTTAAGGTTGCCCATAAATCTTCATAAGCCTCCGCAGGCATGTCAGGATGGCGAACAATGTTATGTTCCGCTCCCATCAACTCATCACGGGTAAATCCGCTGGTTTCAACAAATGCATCATTAACGTAAGTAATACGACCCATTAAATCGGTTCTCGAAACCAGGATCGCACCTTTTTTCAGAATCACCTCGTTATTAGTTACAGGCATATTAATCTTCACGCTAACTTACCTCTCAAACCATGCAAAATACATTTATCCACCCAGGATACTTGAAAACCATTAATTTTCATCCTGATCCAGCTCTTCCAGTTTCAGTAACTTATCCACATCAAGCAACATCACCATGCGTTCATTAACCGATACCAGTCCATTAATGAATTCATTACTTACCTTAGCCCCAAAGTCTGGGGCACTTTGAATTTCAGTTTTATCTACACTAATTACATCAGAGACGGAATCGACAACAACACCCATTATACGTGTCTTGTTGCTGTCGCCGGTTTGCAACACCACAACAACTGTTAATGGCGTATATTCAGCTTTGCTTAAGTTAAACCTTTCTCTCAAATCCAGAATCGGAACAATGGAGCCGCGTAGATTAACGACGCCTTTTTCGTAACAAGGAACATTAGGTATTCTGGACACGGGCTCCCAACTTCGTATTTCCTGCACTCGAAGAATATCAACGCCATATTCTTCCTTGCCTAAAGCAAAACTCAGATATTGCACTGCGTTATCCAGATTTTTACTATAGTGATATTGGTCAGTATCTTTATTTTCAGCTTCTTGTGCCATATCTGCTTCTATCTATTATCTTATCGAGTTGAAAAACGCACCAAACCTGGAACATCAAGAATCAGCGCAACAGAACCGTCACCCAAAATAGTTGCCCCTGAAACGCCTTCCACTCGCCGGTAATTTGCTTCCAATGATTTAATAACAACCTGTTGTTGGCCTAATAATTCATCTACGAGTAAGCAACAAAGCTCCCCCTGTCCTTCAACAACCACAAGAACTCCCTCCTTTGACTTCGTTGGATTGCCAGAATGGACATTAAAAATTTCTCGCATTCTGATAACAGGTAAATATTCATTGCGCAGACGAAAAGTCTCCCCTTTACCTGCTACCTTGTTTAACATTCTTTCCGTAATGTTAATCGATTCAATAATGGAGACTAACGGTACAATATAAGTCTCGTCTCCCACAGCAACGGATTGGCCGTCAAGAATAGCCAAGGTTAGCGGTAAATGGATCGCAATCGTTGTGCCTTTACCCAGCTCTGAAATAATTTCTATATTACCGCCCAATGACTGGATGTTTCTTCTTACGACATCCATGCCTACACCGCGACCGGAAATATCGGTGAGCTGTTCAGCCGTAGAAAAACCAGGCATAAAGATCAATTCGAATATCTGTTTTTCTGTCAGTAAGTTATTCTCTTCAATCAAACCTTTTTCTATGGCTTTTGCCAGCAGCTTATCTTTATTTAATCCACGACCATCGTCGATGATTTCTATAACGATGTGACCGCCTCGATGATAGGCCTTCAACTCTATAGTTCCTGTTTCAGGCTTACCTGCTGCGACTCTGTCAGCAGGCATTTCTATACCGTGATCCAGACTATTTCTAATTAAATGAACCAACGGGTCATTGATCAGCTCAACGACGGCTTTATCGACTTCGGTATTTTCTCCGACAAGTTTCAGCACAATTTTCTTATCTAATTTACTGCTGATGTCATGTACTAAACGCGGGAAGCGGCTAAAAACGAAGCTAATAGGCAGCATCCGAATATTCATGACGCTTTGTTGTAGATCTCGAGTGTGGCGTTCTAACTGGGCTAGCCCTCTTTTAAGTTGGCCAACTTTATCCATACTAAAGTTTTCACCCACTAAACCCAACATTGATTGGGTAATCACAACTTCACCAACCATATTGATCAAAGTATCGATTTTATCGGTATCCACCCGAATTGAGCTGGCTTTTGCTGTGGTTTTTGCCGCTTCATTGTCATTATCCTGAACTTCCGGTTTTTTGGCCTCTTGAACTGGCTTAGATTTGACCTCAACGGGCTTAGGAACGGGATTATTGGATATGGTTACGGCAGGTTCAGGATGGGATTCTTGTACAGCAGGAGCGGATTTTACGATTTTGGTTTTAGCAAGCGGCTCAATCTCCATTTCACAATCGCCTTCAACCCAATTAAATATTTCCTTGATTTCATCGCCCGAAATATCTCCGACAACTTTTAAATCCCAAGAAATATTACATTCCTCTGGATCTAACTCATAAAAACCTGGAATATCCTGAATATTAGCAATAGTTGTTAATTCACCTAGCTCATTCAGCTCTCGAAACAGTCTTACAGGATCATTGCCGGTTTTAAGCAAATCCAAATAGGGGCAAAAAGCTATTTTCCAGCCCTGCTCTTCTAATTCAACGGATTCTTCTTCCGCAATATCAGGGACGATGTTGACGGCAACAGATTCTTTCGCTAATTCCTGCCCAACAGGAATGGGGGCCGATTCTTCTGTCATAGAACCGCCGTTAAGAACAACTTCCAACGCTTTTTTATGCTTGGCTACGCTAGCGTTATTAACGTCCTGTTCATTCTGTATCGCAGTCAGCATCTCTCTGAGGCAATCAACAGATCCAAGTAAAACATCTACTGCCGGCTGGGTTACTTTCCTACGCCCATCTCGCATTTCATCAAGCAAGGTTTCCATAATATGGGTGTATTCAGCAACTACGGTAAAACCAAAAGTTCCACTGCCACCCTTGATCGAATGCGCCCCCCTGAAAATGGTATTGATTATTTCCGAATCAATATCTCCCATATCGAGAGTTAACAATCCTGATTCCATTGCTTCCAGGCCTTCGAAACATTCTTCAAAAAAGACCTGATGGAATTGTGACATATCAATAGACATAGACTTACCTGTGTGCGCCTAAATTCATTTAAATAAGATTAACAATAACCCAAAACACTTTCTTTATTGATCCTCGTCTGGATAAATACTTAAATCATTTATCTAAACATTTCAAATAAAGCTTTTCCAACTGGGCGTATTGAGACATAAACTGCCCTGCATGCACCTAACACACTTAGGCACGATAGCGTATCAACTACCCTAAAACTTTCAGTAATGTTTTTAATAATTGATCAGGATTAAAAGGCTTAACCATCCACCCTGTTGCCCCGGCAGCTTTACCTTCTTGCTTTTTTTCGATCCCAGATTCAGTTGTCAGCATCAGCATGGGAATAAATTTATAATCCGGGAGTGCGCGCAGATCTCTAATTAAAGTGATTCCGTCTTTGTTTGGCATATTGACATCAGTTACCACACAATCAAACTTTCTAGCCTGGGCTTTTTCTAAAGCATCAACTCCATCCACAGCTTCTTCGACATCGTATCCAGCAGCTCTTAAAGTAAATGAAACCATTTTTCTCATTGAAGCTGAATCGTCAACTGCAAGAATACTTGCCATTGTTTTCTCCATTAATCTCTAAATTTTCAAAGCAAAAACCTGTGCGAATATTACAGCGCCTACGTCTGGTCAAGTATAGTCTAATTTTTTTCTGTATCGCACTTCTCAACATCGAAACTTAATTTATTCATTTTCATTGTAACAAACAAAAAAACACCCCACTAGAGAAAATCCCTAGCAGGGTATATTTGGTGCCGATGGCCGGATTTGAACCGGCACAACTTTCGTTACCACCCCCTCAAGATGGCGTGTCTACCAATTTCACCACATCGGCTAAAACATGATCGTAAAGATACTATTCAATGCACACTGTTTTAATTATTCTTTATTTAATATTTACTTACACGATAAACAGTATTTGTTACTTTTTCTCAGCTGCTTGTTCAGAAACCGCGGGAGCTGCAACAGGCACTTCTTCGGACTTAGGTTCAGGCACAGGAGAGGTATTGGCAGCACCTTTTACCCCACTCACATCAGGAATACCAAGCGCATCCTGATCAACTTTAGGCGCATTCATTAAATCATAAGCTGCACCCTGCTTACCATTCAATACTGCCAGACCTAAACTGGTCATAAAAAACAAAGTTGCCAGAATTGCCGTAGCTCGAGATAAAAAGGATGCCGCACCCTGAGCGCCAAAAACAGAACCTGAAGACCCCGTACCAAAAGCAGCACCCGCATCAGCTCCCTTACCTTGTTGCATTAATATCAGTCCAACAACACCTAAACCCAACAGCACATGAACAACAATAATTACCTGATACATAATAAATCTAGATTGAATGATAAATCTTTAAAAAGGATTCCGCATCCAACGAAGCCCCGCCAATTAAACCGCCATCAATATCCGGCATAGCAAACAAGCCTTTTGCGTTATCCGGTTTTGCACTGCCGCCATACAAAATTTGTATTTGATCCGCAATAGCCTGATCTTTGGCGGCAATATACTTTCTTATGTACTGATGAACTTCTTGAGCCTGTTCATCAGTAGCCGTTTTTCCTGTTCCTATTGCCCAAACAGGCTCGTAGGCGATCACTGCCGCACCAAAAGCCGCTATACCCGCCAAGCTAATAACCGCATCAAGTTGAGCATCGATTACCGCAAAGGTTTGATCTTGTTCGCGTTGTTCCAGCGTTTCGCCTACGCACAGAACAGGAATAATGTTTTGCTCTTGCGCCTGACAAAAACGCGCAGCTACCGACTCGTTTGTATCACCGTAATAACTGCGTCTTTCTGAGTGTCCTACCAGAGCGTATTTGCAATTGAATTCACTTAGCATCGCCGCCGAAATCTCTCCGGTAAACGCGCCCGAAGGTTTATCGGCAACGTTTTGCGCGCCCAATGCCAATGCGGTACCCTTAACCAATTCACTTATCTTAGGCACATGCACATAAGGAACGCACACTGCGATATCCGCACTATTCTCCCCTAACCCGGCAACAATACCTTTTACAAGCAACTCAGCACTGGCAAGAGTTCCATTCATCTTCCAATTTCCCATAACTAGAGACCGACGCATCACCACTCCTCACATAGAATCAAACCGCTTATGATATATATTAATAGCCCCCAATTCAAGCTCCCATTGCTTTCTTAACGTCCTCTGCTATTTGATGGGCGTAATTTTTAACCGAGTCTTCCTGCCGTCCTTCCACCATTATGCGAATTAACGGCTCTGTTCCCGAAGCCCTAAGCAACACGCGCCCAGTATCTCCGAGTTTCTTCTCGACCGCTTTCACCGATTTTTGTATTCCCTCATCTTCAGCCGGATTTATTTTCTTGTTAGTCTTTACGTTTACCAGGACTTGCGGATATTTCTCCATGCCGGATTTCAATTCATGTAAATTTTTACCGCTACTTTGCATTTCCGCCATAATCTGTAAAGCAGCAATAATGCCATCGCCCGTTGTTGTCTTATCCAGACAAATGATATGCCCGGAATTTTCGCCGCCTAAAATCCCCTTATGCTCCGCCAACATTTCCATGACGTACCGATCCCCCACATTCGCCCTTAGCAGATCGATTCCCAGCTTCTTCAAGCCATGCTCCATACCCAGGTTTGTCATTAGCGTACCTACGACAGGCCCGGACATTAGCCCCTCATCTAATCGTGCTTTGGCAATAATATAAATAAGCTCGTCACCATCAACAATTTCACCCTTATGATCGACCATGACCAATCGATCACCATCACCGTCCAGAGCAATACCAAAATCTGCACGGTAAGCTAAAACCGTTGCCGCAAGCTTCTCGGGCTTGGTTGCACCGCACTCATCGTTTATATTAAGACCGTCCGGTTCAGCCCCAATCGTAACAACTTCCGCACCCACTTCGCTAAACACATGCGGAGCTATATGATACGTTGCTCCATGAGCGCAATCGACTATGATCCTCATGCCGCTAAAATCCAACCGAGTCGGCACACTGGCCTTGCAAAACTCAATATAGCGCCCTGCGGCATCAACCAAGCGCTTCGCCTTGCCCAATTTTGACGACTCTACCGTCGTCATTGGCGAATCAATATGCCGCTCTATTTTTCTCTCTATTTTATCCGGCAGTTTCGTTCCCTGTACCGAGAAAAACTTGACCCCATTGTCGTAATAGTGATTATGAGAGGCGCTGATAACAATACCTGCCTGCGCCCTTAAAGTACGCGTTAAATAGGCTATCCCCGGCGTCGGCATCGGGCCTAACAAGCGGGTATCGACTCCCGCAGCGGTTAAACCGGCCTCCAGCGCAGACTCAAACATATACCCGGAAATACGCGTATCCTTACCAACAAGAACAAAGCCATGCCCTTCGCTCGCAAACACGCGACCGGCGGCCCAGCCCAATTTCAAGAAAAAATCCGCCGTTATTGGATGTTCGCCCACCCGGCCCCTGATGCCATCAGTCCCAAAATATTTCTTTGTCACAATTCTAAAACCTAAAAACAGATGAAAAATAAAACGCGAAAGCTAAAAAGCCCTACTTGCCATACAGGTACTTATAAGGCGCACAAAAAAAGGAGAGACATTACATCTCTCCTTTAGCGTCAACTCTTCAAGCTCTCAATTTTGCTCAGCAGTTCCGCCACACAATTTCTCATTTTTTGCGTCGTCTTTACTCTTAACATCATCGACTACGACATCGCCATGAGAAGGGGGCTTATCATCCCAGCCCTGCGGATCTCTTACAGGCTTGCGGGCCATCAAATCCTCAATTTGATATTTATCGATAGTTTCATATTTCATTAACGCTTCTGCCATAGCATGCAGAATATCGATATTTTCCTTCAAAATTGTTTCGGCACGCTCATAATTCCGGTCAATAAAAGAACGGATTTCTTCATCGATAGTATGAGAAGTTTCTTCGGCAACCGTTTTATGTTGCGTCACCGACCGCCCCAAAAAGACTTCGCCTTCTTCTTCACTATATGACAACGGCCCCAAACGCTGAGAAAAGCCCCACTTAGTCACCATATTTCGAGCCAATTCAGTAGCCCGTTCAATATCGTTCGACGCGCCGGTGCTCACCTGCTCAGAACCAAAAACCACTTCCTCGGCGATGCGACCGCCATACAAACTGGAAATCATACTGTCCAATTTTTGCTTGCTGGCACTGTACTGATCCCGTTCAGGCAGAAACATGGTAATACCCAACGCACGACCCCTAGGCATAATACTAACCTTGTAGACTGGATCATGTTCAGGAACCAATCTGCCGACTATGGCATGCCCCGCTTCATGATAAGCGGTCATTTTCTTTTCTTTCTCATTCATGACCATAGACGTTCTTTCAACGCCCATGATCAATTTATCCTTGGCTTTTTCCAGATCGGCCATATTGACCACCCGCTTATTCATTCTGGCGGCGAATAAAGCGGCTTCATTGATCAAATTAGCCAAATCAGCCCCGGAAAAACCCGGTGTACCTTGCGCAATATATTTAACCTCAACATCGTCAGCAATCGGCACTTTTTTGACATGTACATTAAGAATCTGCTCACGCCCCCTGACATCCGGCAAACCTACCGTTACCTGACGGTCAAACCGGCCCGGACGCAATAACGCTTTATCCAGTACATCGGGACGGTTTGTTGCCGCAATGACGATAATGCCCTCATTGCCCTCGAAACCATCCATTTCAACCAGCAATTGGTTTAACGTTTGTTCGCGCTCGTCATTACCGCCACCCAAACCGGCTCCGCGCTGGCGACCGACGGCATCGATCTCATCAATAAAAATGATGCAGGGCGCATGTTTTTTGGCTTGCTCAAACATGTCGCGTACACGGGATGCACCGACACCGACAAACATTTCAACAAAATCCGAGCCGGAAATTGTAAAAAACGGCACTTTCGCTTCGCCGGCGATAGCCCTGGCCAACAAGGTTTTTCCTGTTCCCGGAGGGCCGATCATCAACGCGCCGCGAGGAATTTTACCGCCCAGCTTTTGGTATTTCGCCGGATCCTTAAGGAAATCGACCATCTCGACAACTTCTTCCTTAGCTTCATCACAACCGGCTACATCAGCAAAAGTCACTTTGATCTGATCTTCTTCAAGCATGCGGGCTTTGCTTTTACCGAAATTCATTGCGCCGCGACCGCCACCAGCGCCGCCCTGCATTTGCCGCATGAAGAAAACCCAAACCGCAATCAGCAATAACATTGGTCCAAAAGAAACCAGCAACTGCATCAGCATAGAAGGCTGCTCGGGCGGAACGGCCTTGATTTCAACGCCGTTCGCCAGCAAATCATCGACCATATGCGGATCCGATGGTGCGTAAGTCTTAAATATCTGCCCGCCCTGCATCTTTCCTTTGATGATATTGTCTTCAATCATCACCTGCTGAACCTGGCCCGCTTTGACCGACTCGATAAATTGCGAATACGACATCGACGAATCAGACCGGTCATTTTGCGGGCCAAAATTATTAAAAACGGACATCAATACAACTGCAATGACGACCCATAGGATTATATTTTTTATCATATCGTTCAATTTACACATCCTGGGCCTGATCGGCTCTCGATTTAAAAACTGAGTAATTATATCAGGAGTTAACTTTCCTGACTGTCGTTATTTATCTGGCATTCACCAGCAGATAATACCTAGCTTACACTGTTCTACATATAATAGTGCTACAAAAGACTATTTAAAGCCTTTAGCTAAAATATAAACTTCATTACTTCGAGGCCTTGACGCTTTCGGCTTTCTGATCGCCACTTTGGCAAAGGATTGTTGAACCTCCTTAAAAAACGCCTCAAAGCCGGCACCGTGAAATAACTTCACCAGAAAAACACCGTCTTTAGTCAATACAGTCTTGGCCGTTTCTAAAGCCAACTCCCCCAAATAAATAGCGCTGGGCTGATCTACCCCCTTATTGCCACTCATATTCGGCGCCATATCCGACATCACCAGATTAACCGGCACACCATCCAGAACAGCATACAATTGATCCAGAACGGCTTGTTCACGAAAATCGCCCTGTATAAAATCGACACCCTCAAGCGGCTCCATCGGTAAAATATCCAACGCAATAATCTTGTTTTTTTTACCGACAATCGGCCGCGCAAACTGCGACCATCCACCCGGGGCAGCGCCCAAATCGATAATATTCATCCCCGGCTTAATCAACTGGTCTTTATCCTGAATTTCCTTCAATTTAAAAACCGCACGCGAACGATAGCCCTGTGCTTGCGCCATTTTGACGTATTCGTCGGCGAAATGCTCCTGCATCCAGCGACTACTGCTTTTACTTCGTCCCATAATTATATTTTTAGTGTAAAATTCAGGCTTTTGATTTAGGAATAAAGAGTGAACTCTGCAGACAAGAAAAAACTTCGAGCCCAAGCGCACAGCTTAAAGCCCGTCATTATGATTGGTCAATCAGGACTTACGGCGGCCGTGCTGGCAGAGATTGAATTGGCGCTTGACAGCCACGAACTGATTAAAGTGCGAATACGCGCTGAAAGGGAAGATCGCAAACTAATCAGCGAAAAAATCTGCACTGACACCGGAGCCGAGCTTATCCAAAGTATCGGACAAATTGCAGTTATTTACAGACTAAACCCTGATAAATAAGTTAGGCGCAAGGTTCAAGGAGAAAGATACAAGGCCTTCTCCTCTTGAACCTTGAACCTTGAACCTTGAACCTCAAATATACTGAATCGAAAGAATTTCGTAGTCGACATCGCCGCCCGGCGTCTTAACCGTCACAACATCTTCAACTTCTTTACCGATTAAAGCTCTGGCAATCGGCGAGCCGATTGAAATACGCCCTTCCTTGATATTGGCCTCATCTTCTCCAACAATCTGGTACGTCACCTTTCTCTCGGATTCAATATCCTCTATTTCTACTGTAGCGCCAAACACGACCTTTCCATTGGCATCAACCTTGGTAACGTCAATAATTTGCGCATTGGAAAGTTTGCCCTCAATCTCGGAAATACGTCCCTCGGTAAAGCTTTGCTGCTCTTTCGCGGCATGATATTCGGCGTTTTCTTTCAAATCACCGTGCTCTCGTGCAGTGGCAATCGACGCTATGATACGCGGACGCACAACCGACTTTAACTCTTCCAATTCTGCACGTAATTTTTCCGCACCTTTGACGGTGAGCGGTACTTTATTCATTTTTAAAACTCCAATAATTATTTTGTAGACTAAGGGCGAAAGGCGAAATTCGCCGCTCTTTTAGCCTTTCGCCTTGCACCTTTCGTCTTAAATCAAACTCTTATGCAGACCCTGCAAGCTATTCACATCGCCCGCGTCCAACTCACCCAATGCGTAACAAGCCGCTCTTGCACCGGCCATCGTCGTGTAATACGTTACGCGATGCTGCAAAGCCTCTCTGCGCATGGTGAATGAATCGGAAATCGCTTTTGCGCCTTCTGTCGTATTAATAATCAGTTGAACCTGATCGTTCTTAATCATATCAACCGTGTTAGGCCGCCCCTCGTTAACCTTGTAGACCACTTCGCAAGGAATGCCCGCGTCCTTAAGATACTTTGCCGTGCCGCCGGTGGCGACAATTTCGTATTTCTTGTCAACCAGCATTCTGGCCACATCGGGCGCCTTGGCTTTATCCGCATCGCGAATACTGATCAGCACCTTGCCGCTGTGATTCAGGTTGACGCCGGCAGCGCGCTGAGACTTGGCGAAAGCTTCACCGAAGGTTTTTCCCACCCCCATCACTTCACCGGTTGATTTCATTTCAGGCCCCAACAAAGGATCGACGCCTGGGAATTTAACAAACGGGAACACCGCTTCTTTAACCGAATAGTAACCGGGAATGCGTTCCTTGGTAATACCTTGTTGCGCCAAAGTTTGCCCAACCATGCAGCGCGCCGCAATCTTAGCCAGCGGGTAACCGGTTGCCTTGGATACAAAAGGTGCGGTACGCGAGGCCCTTGGATTGACTTCAAGCACATAAATATCCTCACCCTGGATCGCAAACTGGGTATTCATCAAACCCACGACTCCCAGAGCCTCGGCCATTTTAGCCACTTGCTCGCGCAATTTATCCTGAATCTCCTGCGCTAACTCATAAGGAGGCAGGGAACACGCGGAATCTCCCGAATGCACCCCGGCCTGCTCGATGTGCTCCATCAAACCGCCGATCAATACCTGCTCACCGTCATAAATCGCATCGACATCCATTTCAACCGCATCGTCAAGGAAACGATCCAGCAATACCGGCGAATCGTTGGATACGCTGACCGCTTCTTTCATATAACGTTGCAAACCCTCTTCATTGAAGACGATTTCCATTGCCCGCCCACCCAAAACGTAAGAAGGCCGAACGACCAACGGGTAACCCAGCTCTTTCGCCGCATTAATCGCCTGATCGACAGAACGCGCCGTAGCATTGGGAGGCTGCCTCAGATCCAGTCTTTCCAGTAATTTTTGAAAACGCTCACGGTCTTCGGCCAAATCGATCGAGTCAGGCGATGTACCGATAATAGGCACGCCCGCAGCTTCCAATGCGCGCGCCAGTTTCAGCGGCGTTTGCCCGCCGTATTGCACAATCACGCCTTTGGGCTTTTCAAGATGCACGATTTCCAGTACATCTTCCAGCGTTAACGACTCGAAATACAAACGATCCGAGGTGTCAAAATCGGTAGAAACCGTTTCAGGATTGCAATTGATCATGATGGTTTCATAGCCGTCTTCACGCAAAGCCAGTGCGGCATGCACGCAGCAGTAATCGAACTCGATCCCCTGCCCGATACGGTTAGGCCCGCCACCCAGAATAATGATTTTTTCCTTATCGGAAACCCGCGCTTCGCATTCTTGCTCATAAGTTGAATACAAATAAGCCGTGTCGGATGAAAACTCCGCCGCGCAGGAATCGATGCGTTTATAAACCGGACGAATATTCTGTTTATGCCGCACATTGCGCACCTCGGATTCGGACGTATCCAGCAACTTGGCCAATCTGAGATCGGAAAAGCCTTTGCGCTTTAATTTATACAGCTCCCCTGCTTTCAAGGTCGACAAAGTTTTAGTCGATAATGACTTTTCAGTAATCACCAAGTCTTCAACCTGCGCTAAAAACCAGGGATCGATTTTACTGGCTTCATGCACGTCTTCCAGACTCATGCCGCTACGGAATGCATCGGCGACATAGAGCAAACGATCCGGCCCCGGATGGCGCATTTCACGCTGCATTTTTTCCCGGGCGTCTTCCCGGTTCAAATCGATAATTTCATCAAGACCGCTGATGCCGATTTCCAATCCGCGCAAGGCTTTTTGCAGTGATTCCTGAAAAGTACGGCCAATCGCCATGACTTCGCCGACGGATTTCATCTGCGTGGTCAAACGGTCATCCGCCTGCGGGAATTTTTCAAAGGTAAAACGCGGCACCTTGGTGACCACATAATCAATAGTCGGCTCGAACGATGCCGGTGTTGCGCCGCCGGTAATCTCGTTTTTCAATTCATCGAGCGTGTAACCGACAGCCAGTTTCGCCGCCACTTTGGCAATCGGGAAACCGGTTGCTTTGGACGCCAACGCAGACGAACGCGATACGCGCGGATTCATCTCGATAACAATCAAGCGGCCGTCTTTCGGATTAATCGCGACCTGTACGTTGGAGCCGCCGGTATCGACGCCAATCTCGCGCAACACCGCCAGAGAGACATTCCGCAGAATCTGGTATTCCTTATCGGTCAAAGTTTGTGCCGGCGCTACGGTGATCGAATCGCCGGTATGCACGCCCATCGGGTCGAAGTTTTCAATGGAACAAACAATGATGCAATTGTCTTTCGAATCGCGCACTACTTCCATTTCGTATTCTTTCCAGCCCAGCACCGACTCTTCAATCAATAACTCGTTGGTTGGCGACAAATACAGACCGCGCTCGCAAATTTCAACAAACTCTTCCTTGTTGTAAGCAATACCGCCGCCGCTGCCGCCCATCGTGAATGAGGGACGGATAACCGTCGGATAGCCCACTTCCTGCTGCGCGGCCATTGCCTCTTCCATCGAATGCGCGGTTTTTGATCTCGCCACTTCATAGCCGATTTTCCGCATCGCCTGATTGAACAATTCACGGTCTTCGGCTTTGTTAATCGCTTCTTTGGTAGCGCCGATCATCTCGACGCCGTATTTTTCCAAAACGCCGTTGGCATCAAGATCCAACGCGCAGTTCAACGCAGTTTGTCCGCCCATGGTCGGCAATATCGCGTCGGGGCGTTCTTTGGCGATGATTTTTTCTACGGTTTGCCAGTCGATAGGCTCGATATAGGTCGCATCGGCCATCTCCGGGTCGGTCATAATCGTCGCCGGATTGGAATTGACCAGAATAACGCGATAACCTTCTTCCCGAAGCGCTTTACAGGCTTGCGTGCCTGAATAATCAAACTCGCAAGCCTGACCAATAACAATGGGACCTGCGCCCAGTAATAAAATCGATTTTATGTCGGTTCTTTTTGGCATTTTGTATGAGTTACCATTTATGTTGCTGTTACTTGTGCAGGATGGGCTAAACAAATTTCAGCCCATCAATCGCGAACGATGGGCCTCATCCTAGGCAATTGCTCCTGCATCCATGCAGTCGTCAGCCCACTTTACGAAACCAGGATACTACGAAGCTTGTTCCATCATCTCGATGAAATCATCGAATAAAGACTCCACATCATGAGGACCTGGACTTGCTTCGGGGTGGCCTTGAAAGCTCATAGCCGGGCAGTCCGTCCGTTTGATACCCTGCAAACTGCCGTCGAACAATGAGCGGTAAGTCGCTACTAAATTATCGGGCAGACTGGCTTCGTTGGCCGCAAAGCCGTGATTCTGGCTACTGATCATCACCCGGCCCGTGGCTATTTCCTGAACCGGATGGTTGGCGCCATGATGGCCGAACTTCATTTTCTCGGTTTTTGCGCCGCTGGCTAAAGCCAATAACTGATGCCCCAGACAAATGCCGAACACCGGAACTTTTTTCTCCAGTATCGCTTTAATAGCCTCTATCGCATAAGTACACGGTTCAGGATCGCCGGGACCATTAGACAGGAAAACGCCGTCTGGATTCATCGCCAATACTGTTTCAGCTGGCGTTGTTGCAGGAACAACAGTGATGCGGCAACCGCGATTGGCCAATAATCTCAGAATATTGCGTTTAATACCGAAGTCATAAGCCACAACGTGCTTGGTCAGATTTTCGGCTGGCTTATGACCATGCTGCAAATGCCAGACATCTTCAGTCCATTCGTAAGGCTGGGCAACCGTGACTTCCTTAGCCAAATCCATCCCTTTCAAACCTGGAAAGCCTTCGATGGCTTTTTTCGCAACGTCCAAGTCGACCGATTCGCCCGCCATAATGCAGCCGCGTTGCGCACCTTTGTCACGCAAAAGCCGGGTTAATTGCCGGGTATCGACATCGGCAATAGCCACGACGTTATTATCGATCAAATATTGCTGCAAGGTTCTTTCGCTACGCCAGTTGCTGGCCAACAACGGCAGATCCCTGATCACCAAACCGCTGGCAAAAACGCCGACTGACTCGTCATCTTCGCCAGTCGTCCCGACATTGCCGATGTGGGGATAAGTTAACGTCACAATTTGCCGGGCATAAGAAGGATCGCTCAAAATCTCCTGATACCCGGTCATAGCCGTATTAAAAACCACCTCGCCCACGGAACATCCATCTGCACCAATGGCTACACCGTTAAAAACCGTTCCATCTTCCAAAACCAATAAAGCAGACCTAGTCAAACACGTCACCTCAAATGTGCAAAACGGGATGAACCCTTAAGGACTCATCCCGTTGTAAAAAAACAAAACTGGGGTAATTTTACGAGATTATGCGGTTTGGGTCATTAACAATTTTTTTAATCCAAAGACAGCCTATAGGTTCTATCGCATTAAACTTTGGGTTTTGCGTGGATACGATCGGCATACTATGTGATTTTCGATTAATGTAATGGCCTGTATCCGTTGGTATGTAGCAGCAATGTTTACGCCTCTTTTTCGGCCCCATACTGCAAACTACCTTACTGGACGGGTAAGCCCGACCAAAAACTTAAAAATACAACACCGTTTATGGTCGCGCTCCGGTTGAGCACAATGTCAGGCTGCACGTGTGATTGCAAGACCTGACCCCGTACTTTTGTATTTCATGTGAATAATACGATTAGCAAATCTACCTCTTTCTACAACCCTTAACTTTAATCAAATAACGATGACTCTTTGGTATCATTTGTTAGGGGTTCAATATATCTGAATATTATTTTAGGTCTTTTGGCGTTTAATTTACCTTTATCATCTAGCCTTGAAATAGAGCCATGTATTCGGCATTTTAAAAAAAGCGCGGGCTTGAACTCAACAATACTGCCATACTCTGGAATACAAGTAAGAATATGCCCCCGATAACCAAAACCTATAGTATTCGACATTTCATTCCCTCTCGTTACCTCGCCCTCTAACACTACATTCTGTCCATGCATCAGTTCTGGAAATAATATTTCTTCTTGTTCCTCTGTTTCTTGAGTAAATATTTTTCTATACTTTTTAGTAACGGTTTCCTCGACTAATTCTCCATCCTGATATACACCAATTGAAAGAACTCTCTGCTCTTCGATCAACTCAGATATTTTTGCTAGTAATTTGGGAGGCGTTGCCGCATAAAACTCAAGGAATTCCCTTGGAACGTATAAATACTCTCCTTCGGAATTTCGAATACCGATTAATTCATTATTGTCTTTGAATTTAACGTCCACAAATTTTTTTATCGCCATATCTCCTAAATGCTTGCCAATTTTCATTATCCACTGTATCGCTAACAATGATTTACGGAATGCATCTTTAAGTCCAAAATTCTCAAAATCACGCTCAGCCATTTTCTGAGCAGCTTGTATCCCATATGCTGTGACCATGGCACCGCCAGCAATCTTAATTAACTCAACCAGTTCAGGAATCGCTATTACAAATGAACCTTTTTTGACTCTTACTGGAAGTTCAAAATCGGTTTTTCTTAAATCTGGAGATTGCTGAAACATAAAAAACCTAACAGCCTCATCAAATCCTAACAAAGCCTGGGCAGACTTTCGAGCATCCATAAAACCTTCGTCAACCATCTCACCATCATATTTCAGATAACCCAGATACTTTTCTTCTTTTTCCATATTTAGTCCTGTAGGCCAGAATAAACCGGTTCGAGCGACCGCGAGGTGGCGTTTCCGGCAAACATCAGCCGAATTCGCCGGAAACGCCACCTC